>JAGUVP010000110.1 GCA_020062805.1 Candidatus Bipolaricaulis sp. | reverse complement strand
CTCCTCTGGGTGGCGATCCTCGTGGCGGGAGTCCTCTCCGCGTTCCTCAACAACACCACCGTCACCGCGATGTTCATCCCGGTGATCATGGGGATGACCGCCTCCTCCGGCGGTCGAATCCGACCCGGGAACGTCCTGATGCTGATTGCCTTCGCCACCAGCGCGGGGGGGATGATGACCCTCGTCGGCTCCACCCCCCCGCTCATCGTGCAGGGGGTGCTGGAGAGATCAGGATTCCGCCCGTTCGGGTTCTTCGAGTTCGCCTGGGTCGGAGCGCCCGTGCTCCTCATCCTCCTTGCCTACTCGCTTCTGTTTGGCTATCCCGTGACGCAGCGGGTGATGGCACGGCGACAGCCGGGGATCGCCGCGGCGTGGATAGCGGGGAACGGAGCGACATTGCCACCCCGCAACAAGCGCAAGATCGTGATCACGTCTGGGGTGATGCTCCTCTGCGTGGGCCTGTTCGCCAGCGGGACGATCCCCGTCGGGCTGACCGCGATGCTGGGAGCGGTGCTGGTGATCGCCACGGGATGCATATCCGACGTCGCTGCCTACCGGCGGATGGACTGGAACACCGTGTTCGTCCTCGCTGGCTCGATGGGGATCGCCGCCGCCCTCGACAAGAGCGGAGGGGGGAGGCTCCTTGCTGACCTCGTCCTCCAGTCGCTGGGTCCCTCCGTGTCCCCGTTCACCGTGCTCGCCGCCGTGAGCGGGCTGGGGCTCGTCCTGACGCAGATCACGTCAAACACTGCTGTCACCGCGATGCTTGCCCCGATCGCCCTCTTCTTGAGCCAACAGATGGGCGTATCCCCTTACCCAATGATGATGGCCCTCGCCGCGACGTGCGCCGCCGGGTTCGCCACGCCGGTGGCGACTCCTCCCAACACCCTTGTCCTCACCGCAGGCTACCGGTTCACCGACTACCTCGTGGTAGGAGGGCTTCTCACCGCGATCTCCTACGGCGTAGTGATCCTGCTCGTCCCTCTCATCTGGCCGTTCTAACCGTCGCCTCGTTCGCACGGTATCATCGGTGAGCCAAGGAGGCGATTATGCGCAGACTCGTGATGTTCGCGGCTATCTTGATCCTGGGCGTAGGTGCGTTCGGGCAGATCGAGGAGTACCGCGATCTTGGTTACGGGAACAAGCCGTTCAATCCCACCGACACCGGCCTCGTGATGCGTGCGCTGCTTCGCGACAACGACGCGGGCGACCGAGATCCCGTGTACTTCACCCGGCTTCAAATCGACAACGTGGGGACAGCGACCGCCGCTGAGATCGAGTGGGTCGAGCTGCGGATCGAGATCGCTGGCCAGAAGACGGTGTTCGGCCGTTGGCCAGGGTTCCCGATCGCCGAAGTCCTTCTTTCCCGTCCAGCTGAGGAGCGGATGATCCCCGACGACGGCGAGGCCTGGCTCGAGATCTGGGTCAAGGTCACCGACCGCATCGTTCACGGACACACGATCCAGCCCCGAATCCGGCTGTGGTGGTCGGAGGGCAAGGAAGGGGGGATGATCGAGCTCACCGACGGCGTTCCCGAAACGTTTGTGGTCGAGGGAAGCTTCGGTGCCCAGGGCCTCCCTGGTCCGGAAGGTGGTGTGCTCAACCCCGGGGACGTATTCCTCGTCGCCGAGGCCGAGGTGTGGGACACCGAGGACGTGAACACCTACGAGCTGTACGTGGTCGCGGTGCGTGTCGACGGTCCGCGTGATCTCATCTGGACCGTGGACATCAACAACGGCGTGACGCGGATCGAAGTCCCGGCCGGGGTAAACGTGACGCTCCCCGAACCGGCGTTCGTGGCCTTCGACACGTTCAACGAGGTGCGGCCAGGGCCCGTGCGTCTGTGGGTGACAGTTCCGACAACGTTCCTCCCCAAGGACCCTGTGACCGTTGCTCCCACGTGGAGGATCACCGTTCGCGAGGGGAAACAGGGCCCTCAGGAGCAGGCGTTCACCTTCTCCGATCCGATTCCGGACCAGGTGGTCGCAGCCGGGTTCGAACAGGTTGTGCTCAACGTCCCCGACGCTGGGCGGGTGTTCACCACCGTGCCGTCGTCCCTCACCTACTCCACCCTCACCCTGACCGACAACGACCGCAACCACACCCCGATTCGTGTGGATCATCTTGAGCTGGTCTCCAAGGGGACGGTCTCGTCCCAGATCACAGGGGTTGACCTCTCCGACACCCGTGGCAACTTCCTCGGGTACGCGACGGCCCTCGGCAGGCTTGACCTCGTTGCTCCCGACGGCAAGCCGATCCTCGTTCTTGACAATGGGTCGCTGTCCCTCGTCACCACCCTCGTTTTGGGTGGGAAGATGCCGCTCGGAGGGAGCCTCCTCCTCGCCCACCGGGTGAAGGTCGAGGAGTCCTTGCCGTTCGACTGGTTGTACCTGCCTACCGCGCTCACGAAGTTCTCCGGCGTGCAGGAAGCCCTTCCCACAAAGGCGATCTTCTTCGGACAGCCCAAGATCCAGCTCCAGTCGGTGGACTCGAAGGTGGAGGTCTCCACCGACGGCGAGACGGTGGGCACGTTCCAAGGCGTGTTCAGGTACACGCCGACCGCGCCTCTCACGCTAGAGGACGTATCCCTGAAGCTCATCGCCGAAGCTCCCTACCGGATCGTCGAGGAGACCCTTGACCCCGAAACCGGTGAGCTGACGTTCAAGGTCGAAGCCTCCCGAACCCAAGCCCGCGCTGGGAAGCTCGTCACGGTCCAGGTGGTGGTGGATCAGACTAAGCACCCCAAGGGAACGGTCACGGTCGAACTGAAATCCGTGAGACTCGTTGACTGGGCGGGGATCGAACTCCCGTTCTCGCTGAGCCCCGGGGTTTCCGTCGTGACGTGGGGGAAGGAGTGAGCTACAGGTTCGCGATTCCCTCCGCGCTCGCGCCGAACACGGTGGAGGGAGGTCCGTAAGCGGCCTATAATCGGAAGGTGGGTCCCATCGTCTAGGGGTCGAGGATACCGGGCTCTCATCCCGGAGACAGGGGTTCGAATCCCCTTGGGACCACAGAGGGGCCAGTGTGGCCCCTTTGCCTTGGGTGTGCACGCAAACCTGCGATGCATAGAGTGCTGTGCTGATCCTGCACAGCTTGAAACACAGTCTCTGCTGGGTAGTATGAGACCTGCGATGCCTGTCCGCCCGCACCTTCCTCAGACTGCGCCTGCCATCGCGTGGCTGGATGATGTCGACTCCACGAACAGTTACGTCGTATCCCAACTCGATGATCTCCCCCATGGCCTGTTCGTCTCGGCCGAATGCCAACGCGACGGGAGGGGACGCCTCGGACGGTCTTGGCACTCGCCGCCGGGGAGTGTGTACATGACGGGGGTAGTCAAGCCACCGTGCATCTCCCCTGCGGACGACCTGGCCGGGTTCCTCACCTTGTCCATGGCCGTTTCTGTGTGCGACGTCCTGGAGAACCTCGGGATCGAGCCCACGATCAAATGGCCGAACGACGTGCTCATCGGGAGAGAGAAGATCGGGGGGGTCTTGGCGCAAGCTGTTTGGGTGGACGATCGGTTCGTCGGAGCCGCGGTCGGGGTGGGGGTCAACGTGAACATGGGGCACCGAGAGCTCCAAAGGATTGACCAACCCGCGACCTCCCTCCGCACGCTCATCGGGCAGAGCTACGATGTCCGCGCGATCGCAGAGGAGGTCGCAGCCCATTTCTTGCAGAAGCTGGCCTCTCCCGAGAGGGCCGTCCTGCGCGCGGACGTCGTCCGCCGGTCGCCCCACCTCGGAAGCAGGGTTACGGTGTGCACTCCCCGCGGCACGGTTGGCGGGCTGGCGGTGGACCTCGACCCGTCGTTCTCCCTCGTGGTGGCTGACCCGCGCGGGGCTCGGCACGTGGTTCAGACGGGGGACCTCCGGTGATCGGCGAAGGCACACAGCTTCTCGTGGTCGGTCTGGGGGTCGTGTTCCTGTTCCTCGGGCTGCTCGTCCTCGTTCTGCACCTGTTGGCGCGGGTCGCCTCGGAACCTCCGACTGTGGAGGCCGGCAGCTCGGTTGGGGACCGCCAGAAAGCCCTTGTGGCGGCAGCCATCGCCGTCGCCGCTATGCGAACGCGTCCAGCTCGACAGAGGAGGTAGAGTTGCGCAAGGTTGTGCAGATCATGTTGACCGCGTTCCGTGACGGCTTCCAGTCCGTGTATGGATCCCGGGTCCGCTCGCAGGACTTCCTGCCGATGGTGGAAGCGGCACGCGCAGCAGGGTTCACCCATTTCGAGGCCGGAGGAGGAGCATCCTTTCAGTCGGCGTTCTTCTACGCAAACGAGAACGCATTTGACGTGATGGACGAGTTCCGTCTCGCGGCTGGGCCGGAGGCCGACCTCCAGACCTTGGCCCGGGGGATCAACGTCGTGGGGCTAGAGTCCCAGCCTCACGACATCATCCGTCTCCACGCCGAGCTGTTTGCGAAGCACGGGATGACGACGATCCGCAATTTCGATGCCTTGAACGACGTCAACAACCTCATCTACAGCGGAAAGTGCATCGTCGAGGCCGGGCTGCGCCACGAGGTCACGGTGACGATGATGGGGCTTCCTCCCGGGTGCGACGGCGCCCACACGCCGAAGTTCTACATTGCCGTACTGAAAAGGATTCTCGATGCGGAGATCCCGTTCCACTCCCTGTGCTTCAAGGACGCATCCGGTACTGCCCCACCGGCACTTGTCGGCGAGACGATCCGCCGGGCGCGAGAGCTGCTCGGGGCCAAGGTCCACCTCCGGTTCCACAGCCATGAGTCGGCCGGGGCATGCGTCGCGGCGTACCTCGCCGCCCTCGAGGCGGGGGCGGATGGCCTCGACCTGTCGCTCGCTCCCGTCTCCGGAGGAACCTGTCAGCCGGACGTGGTCACGATGTGGCACGCCCTGCGGGGGACGAACTACGATCTCGAGCTGGACATCACAAAAGTCCTCGAGGTGGAGGAGGCGTTCAAGGAGCGCATGAAGGACTACTTCGTCCCGCCCGAGGCCCGCGCCGTGGAGCCGCTCATCCCGTTCTCCCCGATGCCCGGGGGGGCTCTGACCGCGAACTCTCAGATGATGCGCGACAACGGAACGCTGGATCGCCT
>JAGUVP010000105.1 GCA_020062805.1 Candidatus Bipolaricaulis sp. | reverse complement strand
TTCGCGGACGCGGTCGTGGGGCAGGCGATCACGGGGGTCCGCCCGCGCGGCAAATGGGCCCTGTTCATCCTCGATCGGGGCGACATCCTGGCGGTCAATCTCGGGATGGGCGGGGAGGTCCGGCTCCGCTCGGCCGATGGGGAGCCCGACCTCGCGCGCGAACGGGCCGTGCTCCGATTTGCCGATGGAGATCAGCTGTGGATCCACTTCTGGTGGTTCGGGCACGTGCACCTCGTCCCCGGAGGCGATCTCTCGTCCCATCCCCAGTTGGGGAAGCTGGGGCCGGACCCCCGTGCTGTGGCGTTCACGCCCGAGGCGCTAGGGGTGCTCCTCGCGGGCCGGCGCGGGGCGCTCAAGCGCTACCTCCTCGATCAGAGCTTCCTCGCTGGGATCGGGAACGTCTATGTGCAGGATATCCTGTGGCACGCCCGCCTCCACCCACTCGTCCCGGCGCGGGACCTCTCCCCAGCGGACGTGGCCCGGCTCCATCGCGCGATCCGACACGTGCTCGATGAAGGGATCCGCTGGGGCGGGGGGCCAGGGGAACGGGACGTGTGGGGGGTCGAAGGTCGCTACGCCGAGCACCTCCAGGTCGGGTACCGCACGGGGAAGTCGTGCCCGAGCTGCGGCACGACGATCGAGGAACTGCGGGTGGGGAGCACGACGAGCTACATCTGTCCGCGGTGCCAGCCGGACCCACGCTTGGCCGCGCGGTAGAGCCAGGGCGTTGCAGGATGGCCGGGCGGAGGGGCACTGTGGCGTTCGCGTTCCGGATCGCTAGACTGCGCGGGAGGCGATGAGACCATGCCGATGCGACCGCTGGCGCTGCCGAGGGACCTGCTCCCCGCAGCGGACATGCTGGTGAGGTCGTTCCAGTACCCGGAGCACCCGGGGTGGGGGGGGCAATCGGACGAGCAACAGCAGATCGGCGAGTCGATGAAGCGCATGCGGCGCATCTGGCCCCTGGTGCGGGTGCTTCAGCGGATCTCGCCCTCCCTCCGCGACATGGTGCGCGGCTTCGTGTGGGAGGAGGACGGGGCGATCGTGGGGATGACGATCGCCAACCGCGAGGGCCTAACCCAGGATTGGTACATCGGTACGGTGGCCGTCCTCCCCGAGTTCCGCCGGCGGGGGCTGGCGCGGAAGCTCGTCGTGGCCGCGCTGGACATGATGCGCGCCCAAGGCGGAGCTCGCGTCACGCTGGGGGTGATTGATGGCAACGTGCCGGCTCAGACCCTCTACCGGTCGCTGGGGTTCGTGGAGTACGGGGGATCCACACGCTACTCGCTCACCCCGAGCGGAACGGTGGAGGCCCCCGATCTGCCGGCCTCGTACACGGCGAGCAAGCTGGCGGAGTTCGACTGGCGCACGCGCTATGAACTCGACAGGCGGATCGTGCCGGAGGAGCTGCAGCGGTTCGAGCCGGTGGTCCCGGCGGCCTACCGCACGCCGGCGATCGTCCGCCTGCTCGCCCCGCTCTTTCGCCGGGCCCAGGGCTCGCGAACCGAGGAGGTTGTGATCCGCCGCGCGGTGGACGGGATCAGCGTGGCCCGTGCCGCGTGGACCGTCTCCACCACCGGGAAAGGGGTGAACACGATGCGGATCCGGATGGATCCGGCACACGCCGACCTCTCCCCGTACCTGGTGAGGCGCTCCCTCAACAAGATCCTGGGGAGAAGCCCGCAGCTCCGTGTGGTGGCGTTCGTCCAGAAGTGGATGCCCGCGGTGGCGCACGAAGCAGAGGCGCTGGGGTTCGTGCCCATCACGTCAGGCAAGGCCATGGGCATGGATCTCTGAGAACAGCCGGAGGGTCGTGCCCCCGGAGAATCAGCCGGTTCGTGGGTTGGCGGTGCGAATGCAGTCACGTCCCGCTTCTTTGGCCTGATAGAGCGCTTCATCGGCGGCGTGGAGAAGCTCGTCCTGAGTTCTGCCGTGCACAGGGAAGAGAGCGACCCCTGCGGACAACGTTGGCTGTGCGGTGGGGCTGAGGTCCGGGATGGCAGACTCCCGGAAGGCGCGGCGGATCTCCTCAGCGCGCTCTACGGCAACGGCGACGAGGGTTCTCGGGAGAACGAGCACGAACTCGTCTCCACCGAAGCGGCAGACGATGTCCCCCGGTCGGGAATGGCGGGTGAGGAGTCTGCTCAACGTGACCAGCAGCCTATCCCCGGCGCGATGCCCGTGCGCGTCGTTGGCCTGTTTGAAGCGGTCGATGTCGAACATGATGACGGAGACAGGAGCGTTATCCAGGGCCGACTGCTCGAGGATCCGGGGAAGTTCCTCGTCCAGGTACCGACGGCTGAAAAGCCCGGTCAGCGCATCGCGGATCGCTCTCTCGCGCAGCTCTTGCTGCAGACGTTCGATCTTCCGAACGTGGTCTTGAAGTCGTTCGTTCGCGCTCTGCAGCAGCCGTTCGGCACGGTGTCGCGCGGAGATGTCGCGGGCGACGATGAGGAATCCCGCCGCCTCACCGGCGCGTCTCCTCAGCGGGGAAACCCTGAGATCGAGGTGCACCAGCGGGTCCTGGGAGACGGTCAGCTCGAAGTGGGATTCGCAGTCAGGGCGAATGCGGGGGGCGATCTCGGGCCAGATGGCAAGCGAATGGGGGGCCGCGATGCCGACGCCGCCAGGGCGGAGGCCGAGGAGGTCGACCGCGGCGGGGTTGAAGTCCACGATGCGCTGTGCTGCGTCCACAACGACAATCCCATCGCTCATCCGCTCCACGAGCGCTTCCCGCGCCACGGGCACCAATTCGAACAGGCGCAGCGGGACGATGCCGATGGCGAGGACAACTCCGGTGAGGACGAAGCTGATCGGCGATAGGTTCAGCCCGGGTGCGGGTGTGATCCCGAGGCTGTACAGGATGCTACCGACAACCGGGAACGCTGTGGCGATGAGAATGGTGACCGATTGCCGCCTCTGGACGAACGATGCCCGGAGCGCGGCGATGGCGAGGAGGGATGCGGCGACGAGGATGTAGGCGTAGATGCCGGCCAGGATCGCGAAGAAGGCCGGACCGTGATGGTAGAGCACGCTGTTCGACCCGGCAGGGCCAGGGCTGAAGCCGATCCACACCCGGTGGTGAAGCTCGTTCGTCGCGGCCAAGGACACGGCGATGACGGGGAGCGCCCAGAGCGCGGCTACGCGGGGCCGCGTCATCCACGATGTCTTTCCTGTGTAGCGAAAGGCGAACAAGAGGAAGAACACCACGCTGCTCCCCGAGCCAACGTACTCGAGCTTGGAAAAGAGGATCTTCAGATCGGAAGAGCA
>JAGUVP010000219.1 GCA_020062805.1 Candidatus Bipolaricaulis sp. | reverse complement strand
TAAGGAACCCACTCGCAGCTGTTCCCATGAACCTCTGCGGATCGTTGATCGGGCACGCTACCAGTTGGCCGATGTTCATCTCCCGACCGTCGAGCACCACCTGCCCGTTTTTCCACACACGCACACTCGGGCCGCAAACGGACGCGGGGACGGCCGCTTCGCGACGCCCTGCCAGCATGGCGCACGCGTCGAGATCCACGCGCGTTTCGTGGAGGGTCCCGAAGAACGTGTTGGCAAACGCGAGGTCGTTGAACGCAATCCCGAGGTCTCTCCCATTCACAGCACAGGAGAGCCCATCAACAGCGACCTGAACAAGGTTTTCCCATCGCAGCCCCGCCACGTCCCGGCCCAACACCGTGACCAGGGGCCCGACGTTGGCCGATCCGATGCCGATCCCCGCCAGCGGAGGTGCGCCACCTCCCGCAGAGGCCAACGCATTGGCCACAGCAGCCAGCGTGCCATCCCCCCCCATGGCCACCACCAGATCCACGCTGCTGGAGGCCATCAGGCGCAGAGCAGCCTGAGCCGCGTACACTGGCCCAGGCACCTCCGGGCACTCCACTTCCTGGACTCGGAGACCTGCCTGCAAGGCCGCCTCTGTCTCCACAGTCCCCCGGGGGGCAACAACCTCCACCGTGCCCAAAGAGCGAATCAGCCCCCGCACAGCGCTTTCGGCCCCGGATCTGCCCACCCCCGCCCCAGAGTGCGCCACGACGGCAACTCGCCGAACTGCGGATGGTGCACGGCGATTCACTTGATCGCCCCCCCCGTCAGCCCGGAAACCAGATACCGCTGACCCAACAGGAACAGAAGCAGCACGGGCAACGTCGCGAGGAGCGCTGCAGCACTGAGAGGTCCCCACTGCACGACCCCTCCAGACCCGACGAAGCGCGCCAAGTACACGGGAAGCGTGTAGTTCACATTGCTGCGCATGACGACAAGCGCGAAGAAAAACTCGTTCCAAGACAGAAGAAGCGAGAAGGTCGCCACCGCCAGGAGCCCGGGGACGGAAAGAGGGAAGACGACCCTCACGAGCGATCCCAGACGACTGCACCCGTCGATGCGCGCAGCCTCCTCAAGTTCCACGGGGATTTTGTCGAAATACCCTTTCAGCAGCCAGATCGAAAACGGCATGCTGAAACTCGTGTGCATCATGATCAAGCCAGGCAGACGATCCACCAACCCGTACACCGTGAGCACGGTGAACAGACCGAGCACCATGATGATGCCCGGGAAAGATTGGGTGGCCAGCAACCACATGGAAAACAGCGTGCGCCCCCGAAACCTGAACCGGGACATCGCATACCCGGCAGGAGCAGTCACCACCACCGCCAACAACACCGTACTGACGGCAACGATGAAGCTGTTGCGCATGTTGACGGAGAACGTCGTCCCAAGCATCACGGAGCGGAAGTTCGCCAGCGTGGGTGCTTTGGGAATCCCCAACGGCGCATCGAAGATCTCCACCTCAGACTTCAGGGAGTTGAAACCCAGCAGTATCAACGGGAATGTGAGCACCCCGATCATCACCACAACGCAGACATGGAGCAGCGCTACACGCCACGGACGGAGGCTCATCGCAGTACCTCCCGGATGTAGAAGACCACAGCCAGGAGCAACACGGACAGAATCACCACGCCGATAGCCGCGCCATAGCCGGCCTGGTAGTACATGAAGGCGTTCTGGTACGCATACAAAGGGAGCGTCATGGATGCGCTGCCTGGCCCTCCTTTGGTGAGCACGAACACGATGTCGAAGGAGTTGAACGTCCAGATCGTCTCAAGCGTGAACACAATGAGAATCATCTTGCGCATGCTCGGCATGATGACGTGAACCTGCGACTGAATGTAACTGGCCCCGTCGATAGCAGCCGCCTCCAGAAGCTCCGGCTCCAGCGACTGCAGCCCGGCCAGCAACATGACCGTGACAAACGGCGTCCCCATCCAAACGGTGGCAATCACGCAGGTCCACAGGGCAAGGCTGGGGTTCGTCAACCACTCCGGACCCCTGAGCCCGAGCGAACCCAGCACCGCGTTGAGGGGGCCGTTGGGGAGGAAGATGTACCTCCAGATGAGCGAGATGACGACTCCCGGAAGCGCCCATGGGACGAGCGAGGCGGTTCGGAAGAATCTGCGGAACCGCAGGTGCTTCGAGTTGAGCATGGTGGCGAGCGCGTACCCAAAGAGGAACATTCCCGCCACGCTGGTCGCTGTCCAGACAATGCTGTTCAGAAAAGCGGTGCTGAACGTGGGGTCAGAAAGCAGCAGTGTGAAGTTCTCCCACCCACTGAACACATCCTGACGCGCGAGGGCGCGATACGAGTAGAACACCCGCGAGACGCCCTGGACCAAGGGGTACAGGCTGACCATACACAGCACAACGAGCGCCGGCAACAGGAAAGGAAGCGCACGACGCCCCTCGCCCCCCGGCCAACGTGAGATCGTTGAGCTACTGCGCATCGCCAAACCCGACAACGATCTTCATTTCGTCTCCTCGCTCCGCCGCGGCGAACGCATCGCCAACGCACGAGAACGACGTGACTGCAGTGATGAGCTGCTTCAGCTCGCCGGCGTGCTCAGCTGCCCACGCTGCGGCGCTCCGGAAGTGGGCGAGCCGGTATCCGAAGCTCCCCACCACCGAGACCTCGCGGTAATGAATGTCGTAGGGATCAACAGACATGACCTCCCCCTTGGGAAGACCGCCGAACAGGAGCACGCTCCCGCCAGGGGCGGTCAGGCCCACCGCTGTCTCGGCAACGTGGCGATGGCCCACGGCGACCAACACTTTCTCGGCGTTGGGAGCCCCGAAAGCCGTCTCCAACGCCTCTGAGAGCGGGACATTCGTAGGGTCGATCGCAGCCAGGCCCAGCTGCTCCAGACGCCGCCTCCGGATTCCGTTGATCTCGCTCACCAGAACCCGGTTCTCACGCGCGCGGGCCAGCAAGGCCAACAGGGCCCCCATCGGCCCTCCACCGATCACCAGCACCGTTCCGCCACGCGCCACACGCGCCCGCTCGATCCCGTTCATCGCGCATGCGAGCGGTTCGAAGAGCGTGGCGGTCGCATCATCAAGAGCAGCCGGTACGGGGACGATCGCTCTGCCCACCATGTTCCCTGGCACCCGGATGTACTCCTGCAGCGCTCCTGAGATGAAGTCCTTGTTGTTGCAGAGCTCGCCAAGGCCCCGCCGACAGATCGCACAGATACCACACTCGGCGTACGGCGCACAGGCCAGTCGCATGCCCGGCGCCATCCCCACCACCTGGGAAGCCACGGACACGACTACCCCTACCACCTCATGTCCGAGGACACACGGGGGCTGAAAGAACGGATGCCCACGGCGATAAGCCTTGACATCTGTGCCGCAGAGCCCGACGGCCAGCGTCTTGAGGAGGACGTCGCCAGCTTCGACGTCGGGGACGGGCACCTCGCGAATCGCGATCCGTCCCAGAGCTGCAAGCTCCGCTGCTTTCATTCGCTCGGGCTTCATGTCCGTGGGCGCCCCTTTGAGTCGACCGTTGGAGGTCGTGCAATGCCGTTGGCGAGGGGGGAACGGAGGCTCCCCCCTCGCCTATAGGCAGGGTTCAGTACTCGATCCGGATCTCAATTACGAACCACGACCACATCTCAGGCGCGTAGAGATCCTCTACGCCCTCGATCTGGTACGGGAACACAAGCTTGAGCGGTCCGCCACGGCTCGCACGGATCCTCTCCCCGCCGGAGGAGTACGCAATCAGGATCGGGTAGTAGAGCGCGTCCTTGATCTCTACCGGGAACTCCTTCGCATCCGAAGCGACAATGACGGCTCGCTTCGCCGCTGCGGGAATGCCCACGTAGTGCAGAAGAGCGCTGAGATCTACCCCCCCATACACCTGCGTGCCCAGCCAGGGGTCTTCCACCTCATACGCGACGAAGGGCAACGCCTTCAGCATGTCCAGATCGAACTGGAATACCTCATCGGCATTGCGCAACGCGATTGAACCCGACAGGGTCAGCACAACATCGCCAGCCGGCGTCGGAACTTGCCCCATCGCGAACACCCCGGCCACCACTGCTGCCACCACTCCCATGCTCAGAACTCGCTTCACAGCCTACCTCCTTGTTCGTTCATCAGGTACGTGTCCGTTGTCCGATCCCCACCAACGTGTGCCCCCCTTCAATCACCTCCCTCCCTCATTGCAGCCCCATCCTTCTGAGGAACTGGTTGCCCTGAACCGTCGCTGCCTGCAGCGCGCTCTCAAGGGTCTGTCTCCCCAAGATGACCAGCTCTATCTGCGGGATGAACGACTGCCATTCCCAGGCCAGAATGCCGAACATCTGTGGTTTCACGTCTTCGGCGTACGGTAGCCACTGGTACGCCACATCCCACTGAAACTCCGCGCTGCGAAACTCCGGCCGTTCCAGGGCCGAGGAACGTGTCGGGAACAGCCAATCCGCCTTGGCAAGCCGTACCTGGTTTTCCGTGTTGGTGAAGAACCTCAAGAACTGGGCCGCCTCGTCCTTATGCTTTGATCCCGCGTAGATGCCCACCGCTTGAGGATTCGCCTCGGTCACATTGCGCACCGGCCCCTTCACCCAAAGCATTCCCCAATCCAGCTGCTTGCGCCCCACCATCTCCAGCCACTGCCGTACCCAACACCCGAAGCTGAACATCGCGTACCGGCCATCACGGAACCCGGCAAGCAAGCTCATGAAGTCGTAGCTCAAGATCTCGCGCGACATCACCTGGTCGACAATGACGAGATCGATGTAGAAACGGATCGCTTCCTTGGCTGCATCGTCGATGTCCACAAACCACCGTCCGTCATCGCCCTCGCGGAGCACCCGCCCGCCGTTCTGCGCAACAAGACACCACCACAGCCGTTGTTCCAATGGAGCCATGAGACCCCAGGTCGTCACATTGCCGCGCGCGTCCCGTCGGGTAAGGATCTGTGCATACTCCCGTAGCTGTTGCCATGTGAGCATCCCGTCTTCGGGGACTTCCAGCCCCGCTTCGCGGAACATGGCGCGGTTGTAGAAGATCACCTGCGTCTCCTGGAGGAAAGGGGTCCCGTAGATCAGGCCTTTGGGATCGGCCACCTCTTCCCAGCTGCGTTCTGTGATGTCATCCCACGTTGCCGCGTCGATGTACGCGTTCAGCGGCTCCGCATACCCCAGCAGCCCGTACTCGTAGCACATGACAGCGTCCTGGTGGAACAGATCAGGCGCTTGCCCTGCCTGGAAGCTGGTCAACAGATAGTCGTTGATGTTCTCCCACGGCACCCACACCAGCTCGATGTGGATTCCTGGGTTCGCGGCATTCCACTCCGCAACGACGTCCTCGATCTCGTCCACCATCTCCGGTTGCCATGCCGGCGTCACGAACTTCAGCGAGACCCGGGCTGCCGCAGTCCCCGCCAGCAGCAAGACACAGAACAACGCAGCCAGCCACGTACACCTGCCTCTCATCGGCCCTCCTTTGAAGAACGGGATCACTTGCCCTCATCCTTGGTGTAGAAGTACGCGACGAACGCCTTGAACGGCGTCGTGCTGGTCGGATGGTAGAAACCAAGGATGCCGATCCTGTCGCCGCGACTAAGCGGAAATGGCACTTTCCCGATGATCATCGTCTTCGTGCCGTCGGTTGCCGAGACATCGGATCCCATCACAGCCCGAACCTGAAGGTTCGGCGCAGCCACGAAACGTCCCTGGAACGTCTCCGGGTGGGTGAAGATATCCTCCAGCGTCAACCCTGGGCTCAGCACATAGAATGAACGTATCCCGGCAGCTGTACTGCCGTCCTCCAGAGAGAACCGCACATTGAGGGTCCGGTAGCCGGGTTCGAGGACGGACACGTTGAGGAACCCCGACGCTGTGCTCCACAACCCGTTGCTATGGACATCAAGCCGGAGCTCCGGCCCGTCATCCCACCAGTGAACGGCGCTCACGGCGCGCCCCCATACTTGGGCGATCGCCCGGTCCGCCCACACCAAGACGGAGGAATCGGGGGATGGTATGTAGACCCGCTCGCCCATCCCGATCTCTCGCCAGATCGAATCCAGTCGCCCCCGTTGGAGGCGATGGACGCGATAGCCGAACGACGATCCATCTGGCCCGGGCCCTTCCCACCAAGCGCCGGACACGGCCCCCGAAGTCCATTCGGGGAACGGGGCCTCCCGCAGCATGGCGTTGGTGTGCCAATGTCCTGTCAGAAGAGCGGTGATCTCCATCTCGGCCAGCAAATCGAACAGCGCCGCGTTCTCGGGCGTGGCTGCCCAGTCCCACGACGGTTGATGCGCGAAGACCAGGACAGGGATATGCTCAGGAACCTGTGCCAAGTCGGCGCGCACCCACGCCAGCTGCGCCGCGTCGATGCCGTAGACAAGTCTGCCCCCCGAAAGGTAGTTCGTATTCAGGACAACGCAGTGCACTCCCTTCATGCCAAACGAGTAATACGTCGGACCAAACACCTGTTCGTACGATCGGGTCCCGATCGCCTCATCTCTAACGACATCGTGATTCCCGACGGCGGCGTAGAAGGGGACGTCGAGCCGGGCCGGCAACAGGTCGCCCACAATGGTCATCCATTCCGCCACGCGATCCGGACTGGGCCGTTGTGCATCAGCCACCAGATCGCCGACGAGGATCACAAAATCCGGGCACAGGTCGTTCAGCTCACGGACCAGTTCATCGAGAACCCCGTCGGGGTGTACAACCATCCGTCGATCGATGAGAGCTTCTTTGAACTGCTCTGGATCAGGTGCGTAGTGGACGTCCGCCAACAGGGCGAACACCAACGGCCCGCTGTCGTCCACTTCCACAAGGGTGAAGTCATACACCTCGTCCCCAGAACGGGATCGATACCAGCCGTTCTCGGGGCGAAACCCGCTGGGTACAGAGATCCAGACGAACCGTGCCCCATCAGCGAGATCCAGTGCGAACCGGCCATCGGCATCTGTCAGCGTTATCGTGTGTCCGTCGCTCACCACAACACCGGCAAGACCCGTTGCACCTGCCTGTGTCCCAGTGCCGTTCAGGACTTGCACAGTCCCCTCGATGGGCTGCGCCTGCGCTGCCCAGCACACCAGCAAACAGGAGACCACCGCCAGACCTGGTCCCGTCCACCGCTTAACGGTCCACATGCGCTCCTCCTTTCACACCGTGCACAACTTCGACCAACCTCCGCACAACGGTTCCCGGATCGTGCGCTCCGAATACCGATCGTCCGAAGGCCACGCCCGCCGCTCCTGAGGCGATCACCTTCCGGGCGAGCGCGATGGGATCGTCGCCGCCCGGTCCACCTGCAGCCAGTACTGGCACAGGACACTCCCGTACCAACTTGTCGAACCCCTCTTCGCTCGCTCCGTAGACCTTGACCACATCGGCTCCCAGCTCGTACGCAACCCGGGTCGCAGGTTCGATCCACTCCAGGTCATGAAACCGCTCCGGCACCGACATGAGCATCTCCGCGATGAGCGGCATCCCCCAGCGTCGGCAGGCTGAAGCCACACGGGCCAGCTGTGCCAAGGATGGCGCTTCACCCTTTCCTCCCACAAAGGCCATGACAATCACCGCGTCCGCTCCGGCGGCGACAGCATCCTCCACAGGCAGAATCAGCCTGTGGTAATCGAAGCAAGGATCTCGATCGGTGCTCGCACCTGTGACTCTCAGGATCAGCGAGACGTTGCGATCGCAGACTTCCACCCCCATACGCATGGCCCCAGGGTTCAGGATGAGACCATCCGCTCCCGCCTCAACGACCTGACGGATCGTCTCCCGAAACGGCGAAAGCCCGGGCAGGTTCCCATTGTGCTGCCCATGATCGAGGGCGACAATCACAGCGCGCCCGTCAGCAGCAAACAACCGCCTCATCCGAATATGCCATCCGCTCATCGCGTGCTCCTTCGGGAACAGGTTTCCCCTGGGATGATCCGCACCGGGAGCAGCAGCGATTCGACGCTCCCTTCCAGAAGCATCCGCGCCGCCTCTGTGCCCATGTGTCGGGCGGGCACTTCCACTGTGGTCAACCGAGGACGGACGAACGCTGCCCACGGCACATGGTCAAATCCCGCGACACCAAGATCGTCAGGCACAGCCCTCCCCAGTTCCTCGGCGGCGCGCATGACCCCGACAGCCATCAAGTCGTTCGCGGCAACGATGGCGTCGAGGACACTGCGCGCCAGGATCGCCTTGGCGGTAGCGTAGGCGGACTCATACGTATACGGACTGTGCCTCACACAGACGGGGGACATGTTCCTGGCCCTCAGAGCATCGAGAAACCCCGCAAGGCGATCATTCGCCGTGCTCACATCCGAGGGCCCCGCGATGTAGGCGATCTGACGGTAGCCAAGCTCCAACAGATGCTCCGTGAGCATCCGGCTGCCCGCCCTGTTGTCCGCGCTGATCGTGGGCAGCCCACGAACCTCTCGGTCCGCGACCACCACACGCACACCACAACGGGCCAATCGGTCGATCGCATCCCGATCCGGTTGTGCAACAGGGACAAGCACGACGCCCTGAACCCTTTCTGCAAGGAGGAGCGAGAGATAGCGCGTTTCCTTAGGGACCAGATTGTCGCTATCGCAGATCAGTGTTGAGCATCCTGCGTCGAAGGCCACGGCCTCCACGCCACGAGCGAGCAGAGCAAAGAACGGGTTGGAGATGTCGGGGAGGAGGATGGCGAGCACCTGGGAGCGTTGGCGACGCAAGGATCGCGCTGCCCGTTGAGGCGTATAGTCCAGTTCGTGAATCGCTGCCAGCACCCGATCTCGCGTCGCCGGTCTCATATGCTGCCCATCGTTCCCGTTGAGCACCCGTGAGACGGTGCTGGGGGAGACACCTGCCAGCACTGCGACTTGCCGTATAGTCGGTTGCCGGATCATAGGAAATCGGTCTCCGAAATCGTTGCCATGATAGCGAATGAGGGAGGGCAGTCAAGGAAGGAGTTCGAGAACGGCGGAAAACTGCTGTTCAGGTCAACTCTAGAGTGGTGGGGATGCCTTGAGGCGGGGGCCCTCGATCAAGACGGAGTGGAGATCGAGAGGACCGGATGTTGATCCGGGACGGCTCACCCCGACAACAGAAGCGGGACCTCCTTTAGCGCGCTCCTGAACTGCATGCGCACCAAGACGCCTCTGAGGCGGCGAGATCCCCCAGGACGCCAGTCGGGAACTGCGGACTGACTGACGATACCATAGAACTCACCTACAACAAACCCTTCGACTTGACAGCCGAAGGGCGTCGTCTGAACAGCTGGCTGGGAGTAGTGGATCAACTTCGAACCTGCCCATGGCCCAGTGCGAAGCACGTAGTGGCGTTGCTCCAGAGCGCCGCGTGAAGTAGGTGTGCTCAATGGCGGCCAACCCCAATGCGCCCGAGTCGTCATCACGCTGCGTCTCTGGAAGACCACAGCGATCCCGACGCCCGGAGTTCGGCAGGTGCAGTCGTCCGCCCGTTGCAGACGGTGAGATCCGGGAGTGAATACGCGTTGACTTCGGGTCGTCCCTGAGCAGGATGATGGGTACACGTGAGCCGAGTTGCCCTCCAACCGGTTGCCGTACTACAGTACGTCCGAGGCAGGCCCGGCGAGACCGGGTAAGGAGGGTACCGATGATCAGTCTCCGATGGCTAGTGCACCGCAGCGGGATGGCGAGGATCGTGGGTGGAGCCCTGGTCATCGTTGTCTCTCTCTCGTTGGGAGCGCAGGTGGTCGAGCCTCCCTGGGAGCGCACGGGGGGGCCGACGGGTGCACCCATGGCTTCTGTTGTGATGCACCCGAACGATCCCAAAGTGCTCTATGCCTCGGGCAGTGGAGGCGGGGTGTACAAGACCGTGGATGGCGGCGAGACCTGGCAATTCCAGGCGATACCTGATTGTCCTCCGGAAAGCGTCCTTCACAGCCTGCTGATCAACCCTCAGAGACCAGATACACTCTACTGCGCTGGTGTTGCTGGCATCCTGCGAACGACAGACGGTGGTAGAACGTGGCGCCGGGTGAACAACGGGATCCGAGACTGCCATCTGCACATTCTTGACCTGGTCATGGATCCGAGTAGCCCAAGCACGCTCTACGCGGGGACCTACTCGCATTGCCCAGAGACGACCCCGGGAGCCGTCTACAAGACCACGAACGGGGGAGACACCTGGATGAACGTGACCGGTCAGATGGAGCTACGACTCCGCCAGAGTGTCCGAGCCCTGGCTGTCTGCGGCCAGGAACTCTACGCAGGCACACGTGACGAGACACAGGAACTCGACGGCTACCTGTACCACAGCAGCGACGGAGGTCGATCATGGTCGCGGGTTGACCTCAGAAAACCAGCTCGCACCTACGTCTACAGCATCTTCCTTGATCCAGGTAACCCAAGCGAGGCATGGGTCGGTCTGGGCAGTAGCGACAACGTCATGTTCTCTCCGTGCCTCTTCAAGACCCAAGATGCGGGGGTCACGTGGAGCTCAGTGTCCACCTTCCCGGGTAGAGAGGAGGTTGTTGCACTTGGAAAGTCCCCTTCAGGGACGCTGTACGTTAGCAGCTGGCGATCCTCGGACCGAGGCCAGACGTGGACGAGGTACTTCCTGCAGATCCAGAAGGACGCGACCGGGTATCCGACAGCTCTGGCGTTCCATCCGCTGAATGAGAGGGTCATCTACGCTGCACTCGCCTTCGGCACAGGAATCGTGCGGACGACGGACGGCGGAACCACCTGGAATCGCTGCAACAACGGCATCACGAATACCTCGGTGTCTCTACTCGCGGCTCATCCACTGAAGGCAGACGAGATCCTCGCGGCGGCTGTGAGCGGAGAAGGTACGTTCCGTACAGCAGACGGAGGGGCGACCTGGACTTGGGTCACCGGCAATGGGCTCTTCCACCCGTGGGCGGACGAGTTGACGTTTCGGACTCCCGTTGCAGGGGAGATCTGGCAAGTTGCGGACGTCGGTCAGGTGTTCGTGAGTAGGGATGATGGTCTGACCTGGAACCTGGCGATCAACCCTCGGCGTGGAGGCACTGGCTTCCGGTTTGGCTCGATCTACGCCCTGGCGACCGCGCCATCTGATCCGGGTGTGATCTACGCACTGAAGAACGGCTTTGGGATCTGGCGCTCACGAGATGCTGGAACCAGCTGGACCTTCCTTCACACGAGCGAGGTAGACTACGCCTACAGCATCGTCGTGCATCCGCGGAACGCGAACATCGTGCTTGCGGGCTCCCTTCCCAAACCATTCCAGGAATTCGCGATGATCCGGCGGACGACGGATGGGGGGGACTCGTGGGACACCGTCCTCACCGTGCCAAAGTCGAGTGGCATGACATCCCTAGCCTTCGACACGAAGCAGCCCACCACCCTCTACGCGGCAAGCGTGGGAAGCCGTGGCGAGATCTACAGATCCGTCAACAGCGGGACCTCGTGGGCCAAGCTCAACGAGCAGTTCACCATGCTCACGGTGTGGGGGCAGCCTCAGCTCGTGGTGGATCCTCAGAACGCATCGACTGTCTACATCACGACCTGGCTCGGTGGGACGTGGAAGACCACGGACGCCGGCGCGAACTGGACCCTGCTCACTGGGGCTCCGATCTCCGGGACCTCGCTCAGCATCAACCCTCGTGACCCGCGCGTGATCTACCTTTCGGACCGCACCAGTCCCAAGATCTGGCGATCTGCGGATGCCGGGAGCACCTGGTCTGTAGTGGCGGACTTCAGCGCAGAGGGTGCGTTCCTCGTCAACCGCGTCCTCGCGGACGGCGCGACCCTCTACGCCGCAACCTTCGAGGTTGTGGGCCATGCGCACAAGGGCCGTCTGTTGAGGTCTGACGACTCCGGGAAGACGTGGAAAGACATCACGGGGATCCTGCCACGGAGCGTGCTGGACATCGCGATCGACCCCACCAACCCCAAGACGCTGTACGTGACGACGCACATCCACGGGGCCTTCAAGTCCACCGACGGCGGTACCACCTGGGTCGAGCTGCGGTCGTTCCCCGACATCGGTGCGTACGACATCGAGGTTGACCCCGTGGACACGAAGGTCCTCTACGCGTGCGGACTTGGCGGGGAGGTCCCCGCGTGGTGTATGCCACCGACAGGGTACACGTTCCGCGACACCGCGGGCGTGTACAAGTCAACGGACGCAGGGTTGACGTGGACCCGGGTCCTGGAGACCAGCAACGAGTGCCGGGCAATCCGCATCCACCCGCGGAACCACCTCGTGTTGTTCGCGGCGGCGATGGACGATGGATTGCAGGTGAGCACGGATGGTGGCCAGACGTGGAAGGCGTTCAACACCGGTCTGGGAACGACCGTCCTCACGTCCTGCGCCCTCGGGGGAGACAAGGTGTACGTGGGAACCCAGGGCTGCGGGGTCTACTCGGGCGATGTGGACCTGTGGAACTGGAGGGTGACATGGAAGCCGACGCGCAGCAACAAGCCTGTCCCTGAGGTCCACAGCCTGCAGATCCAGGTGGACCCCACGAACTCCCAGAGGATCTTCGTCGGTGCCAATCCAGGTGGGCTGTTCCGTTCCGATGATGGTGGAGTCACGTTCTACGACAAGAACTTCCTCACGCCCAGCGTGGTGGTCACTGATCCGCATCGTCAGGGGTACTACAAGTTCGCGCTCGACCCGGCGGATCCTAACGAAGTCTGGCTCGGAACCTGGGGCAAGGGGATCTACAAGTCCTACGACGGGATGGACTTCGACGTGCCGGCCAACGGCACGGGCAACTTCATGTTCGGGAAGCACGTCCATGACATCCTTGTCGATCCTCGGACCCCCGACACCGTGTACGTGGCTACCGAGGAAGGTGTGTTCCGGACGACCGACGGGGGGCGCACATGGTCCGACTTCTCCGCTGGCCTGGGCACGCGCCAGGTCCGGACGCTGGCAATGACGTCTTCGGGTTTGTTGCTCGCGGGGACTCTGGGGTACGAGGTCTACAAGATTGACCCAAGGTATGCGACTTCGTGGCTCCAGCTCCCTGCGTTCGACGAATTCGGGGTCTTCTGGCCGATCTGGAACAACCGACCTCTGTACCAGTACTCTTCCGTTCTTTTCCATCCCACCGATCAGAACGTGATCTACTTCGGCACCTTTCCAGCTGGCATCTATGTGAGCCGCGATGGCGGACGAACCTGGCACGAGACGAATCCCGGCTGGCCGAACGACGGGGTGTTCACCCTGGTCTTCCACCCTCAGAACACGTACATGATCTACGCTGGGACCTACAACGGCCTGATGGTATCCAAAGATGCCGGTGCTCACTGGGAGGTGCGCGACGCGGGATGGCCAGGCGAGCAGTGGGTGTTCTCGATCGCCTTCGACCCCCGCGATCCTAACGTGATGTACGCCTGCTCGAAGAACGGCGAAAACGAGGGGACAGGACGCCAAGGTTTCCACGGCACGGTCATGAAGAGCACAGACGGAGGCATTCGTTGGACGCCGATCACGAACGGGCTCAATCTCGACCAGGAGTTCTACAAGATCCTGGTGGACCCTGCGGCTCCAGATGTTCTGTACCTCGCCACTCAGTCCAACGGTGTGTTCGTGAGCCGGAACCGCGGGGCTTCTTGGTCAGCTTGGAACACTGGGCTAGCCAACTTGAGGGCGGGCACCAACGGAAACAACGTCACGAATACCATGACATTCTCAGCTGACGGCAGATGGATCTACTTTGGGACAGCGGGATCGGGGGTATTCAGGCGTCGCACGATCGGGTTGGGGCGGAGCTGAGAGCGCGGTCCCGTGGGCGAGGTGAGAATCGTTCGGTCAAACCAGCTCGGAGCGCGTCGAAGTGAGCTGTGGGTGAGGATACTCCGGCGCTGAACCGGGGACAGCCCTGAGCCTGATGCTCCTCCCCTGGCGCTTCGCACCTGGTAGGGAGACAGCGAAGGCATGAGGCGTGGACTGCCGCTGCGTATCCCCACGAGGGCAGCGCATCCTTTGCGCGAGCCCGGAGAGGAGAGGAACAGGTGTCGGTGCTCGAAAAGCGGAGTTCGAATCCCGCCATCCCTCAGGTCCGTGAACACCGATTGGAACGGCTTTCTAGGCGTGGCTGGGAGAGAGGGATTCGAACCCCCACTAACGGGTCCAGAGCCCGTCGGCCTACCGTTAGCCGATCTCCCAGGACGCGGGCATTCTAGCCTTCGCCCGCGTGAGGGGCAAGCGTTGCGGTCCGAATTCCATCCTCGGTACAATGAGCCAATGGGCAGACGTTGGCCGTGCGCAGCAGGTACGTTCTACCCCGCCGATTCGCAGAGGCTTCATGACGAGGTCGAGGCGGCCTTGGGGGGGGACCCTCGGGACCTCGTCCCCGCTCGGGATCTCACAGGCCCAGTGGGAGCCCTCCTCCCCCACGCTGGGTACCGCTACTCAGGCAGGGTAGCGGGAGCGGGGTACCGGGCGCTCGCCACACTGGGACGACCCGAGGCCGTGATCGTCCTCGGCACCAACCACACCGGCCTCGGCGGGCCGATCACGGTGGGGGAGCCTGGCACCTGGGACACACCGCTCGGCGAGCTTTCGGTCCCTGCCGACCTCAGCGGTCACGTCGCCGAAGCCCTATCCGCCGACCTGTCGGACCTCCCGTTTGC
>JAGUVP010000212.1 GCA_020062805.1 Candidatus Bipolaricaulis sp. | reverse complement strand
TCTCCCGGTGCGATGGGTACGGCGAGCGCAGCTGCAACCGTGGCGGCGACCACATCGAGGTCGGCGACAGCGGCGAGCTCGACGAACCAGACGTCCGTCTCGAGTGCCCGAGCCGAAGCGACCTCTAGCGCGAGCCGACTCTTGCCGGTTCCGGCCGGGCCGGTCAGGGTCACGATTCGGCTGCGGTTGAGGAGCTTGCGGATGCGGGCCAACTCGATGTCACGACCGACGAGTGCGGTGACCGCGATCGGGATCGTGGCCGTCGGTCGTGCTGCAGGCCGGTCGAACCGTCCGTGGTTCTCTACGCTGGGCGTCGCAGGCAGGTCATCCGGTGAAGGTGTCCACAATAAGGCGCGATCCTGAGCGAGGATCTGGCGTTGGAGCTCTTGGAGCCGCGGCCCTGGATCGATGCCGAGCTCCTCGAGCAGCAGCGTGCGGGTGTGGTCGTACGCTCGAAGTGCGTCCGCTTGACGCCCGGAGCGGTAGAGCGCCACGACCAGCTGTTCGTGGAGCTGCTCGCGTAGGGGATGCTCACCGACCAATGCGCTCAGCTCGCCAACGAGCTCTTGGTGGCGTCCGAGAGCGAGCATGAGGTCGTGGCGCAGCTCGAGGGCGACCAGCCGAAGATCCTGGAGGCGTGCCGCCTCTCCGATCGCGAACGGCTCGCCCGTCACGTCGGCGAGGGCATTGCCGCGCCACAGGGTCAGGGCGTCATCCAACTCCCCGAGCGCGATCAGCAAGTCGTTGCGCCCGGCATGTGTCGATCGCGACGTCGCCCGCACCACCTGCTCGAAGCGATACGCGTCGATCTGCTCGCGCTCGATGTTCAGCGAGTATCCGCCGGGGCGTGTGACGATCGGCTGCAGCGACCCTTCGGCGCCGAGCTGCTTGCGGAGATAGGAGATCTGGATCTGCAGTGCGTTGGCCGGGTTGCGCGGTGGGTCGTCAACCCATAGCTCGTCGACCAGCCTGGATGCGCTGACGGTCTCGCCGGCGTGGAGCACGAGCATGGTCAGCAGCGTGCGCGGGATGCCGCGCCGAATCTCAATGTCACGGGCGTCGACGCCCGACCCCGTGCGGACCTGGAGCGGTCCGAGCACCCCGAATTCCACGATTGGAGGCTACAAGGCGCTCTGTTGCGCCTGTGGCGGCATGTGCAAGGGTGGTGACAGCATCGGACGCTCGACTTATGACCGATCCTTCGGGATGCGACGACCCAGAGAGGAAGCCCCCGTTGACCACGCCGATCTCCCGTGACGATCTTCATCGCAGACTCGCCAACGGCGAGCGTCTGACGCTGGTGGAGGCGCTCGGCCCGGCGTACTTCGCCGATGCCCACATCCCGGGGGCCGTGAACATGCCACCGGACCAGGTCGACCGGTTGGCCCCGGCGCTGCTGCCGGACAAGGACGCTGCCATCGTCGTGTACTGCAGCGGAACGTGCCACAACTCCGAGATCGCGGCGCGGCGACTCAATGACCTCGGCTACAGCGATGTTCACGTGTACCTCGGCGGCAAGGAGGACTGGGTCGAACACGGCCTGCCCGTCGAACGTTCCGACGACTCCGATTGACAACGGCCGCTGTCACGTCCGATGACAGCCCCGCTCCAGAGGCCTGACAGGACGGCCAGACACGATCGCTCCGACTGACCAACCCGTCACAAGGAGCACACATGTCCACCAACCACCCCTTCCCGAAGCGATGGGGCGCACTCGGTGTCATCGCCACCGCCCAGTTCCTCGTGATCATGGACACGTCCATCATCGGCGTCGCCCTTCCGGACATGCAGGAGTCGCTCGGGTTCTCGCCGTCGAACCTGTCGTGGGTGTTCAACGCCTACGTCATCGCACTCGCCGGGCTCTTGCTGCTCGGCGGCAAGCTGTCCGATGTGCTGGGCGCCCGACGCGTGTTCACCGCCGGGTTCGTGATCCTCACCGCCGCGTCGCTGGCCGCAGGACTCGCACCGTCCGTCGCTACCGAGATCGCCGCCCGTGCCGCACAAGGTG
>JAGUVP010000132.1 GCA_020062805.1 Candidatus Bipolaricaulis sp. | reverse complement strand
GGTGACGCCGCGCCGGATCAGGATGCCAACCGGCAGGTACTGCGTTCACGCGCTTTCCTCACTCACCACCGACGCATGGAACCCCGCCGCCCCACGCAACCCTGCCCGAGCGTACAGTCGGCCCGCGATACATCAAACGCATGCCCGCCCCACCCGATGAGGTCGGAGACGATATTGCATCGGAGCGCGCGCCACGATCGTCCGCCTCGCGGCAGCCAGCAAAGCTCCTCGTGGTCGACTGGATACGATCCGGATCGGGCAGCAACCCCACGGGCACTGTGCCTCAGCTCCCGACCTTTCGGCTTATGCTTGCGCAGCCAAGCGACTTGTGCGAGCCGCACAGCGGTGGCCAAGCAGGCCGCAGGACCGCCAGAGGGGACCGAGATGGATGCGCCGGTGGTGCTTGTCACGGGAGCGAGTTCCGGAACTGGGCTCGCCGCTGCGGTCGAACTCGCCCAACGCGGCGCCCGCACGTATGGGACAACGCGCGAGCGGCTGCGTGCGGAGTCCCTGCTCGTTGCGTGTGAGCGTGCGGGCGTCGCTGTCGAAGTGATCGAGCTCGACGTCCGCTCGGAATCCTCGGTGCGTGATGCAGTCGACAACGTGGTGACGGCTGAGGGCCGCATCGATGTGTTGGTGAACAACGCCGCAACGGTGGCGTTCGGACCGATGGAGTTCACGACAGTCGACGACCTGCACGCCATGTTGGAAACCAACCTGCTCGGGCCGATCCGAATGATCCAGGCCGTGCTGCCCGTCATGCGTCGCCAAGGCCGGGGCCGCATCGTCAACATCGGCTCGGTGAGTGCGGAGCCGAAGGTGGGCGTGCCAGGCGCCGCGGTGTACGCAGCGACGAAGGCCGGCATGCGCGCGTTGACCGTCGATCTGGTCAAGGAACTCGAGCCGCTCGGCATCGAGCTGGTGTTGTGCGAGAGCGGTATCGGCGGCCGCTCGGCCATGTTCGCCTCACTCGCACAGGGCGTGAGCCGCTTCGGGCAGGGCGACGGTGCCTATGCCGCAGTCGAGGACTGGACGACGGCTTTCGCGGAGTTCATCGAGCAGAACGCACCGGAGTCCACCGGCTCGGGAGCGCTCGTGGCCAACGCCTGCCTCGCTCCGCAACCCGAGCTGCGGTTTCCCCGAGCAGCTCAAGGCCTCGTCGACGCGGCGCAGCAGGTGTCCGACGACGACTACCGGCGACTGTGCCGGGGCGAGCACGTCGACGCAGCGGTACAGGATCTCCCGACCGGCTCCATGTGGAAGTTGCGCTCCTCCTCAACGCTCTGACGGCGTCTCAGCCCCTCCACCATCGAACCCCTGACCTCTGGCGCGTCTCCACCCGGCCCGGACAGCTCGTATCGTTGGGTGTCGATGCATAGGCGCTGACCAGCCAACTCAGGGAGCATAGAGCGCCACTCCCGTAGCCTGGCCACAACGAGCGAACCGACAAGTCCACCTCGGCCATAGGGAGTACCATATGGTGATGGCTCGACGTGAAGTGCTGGTCCAACTCGATGACGTGCTCGTCCGCCAACTCGACGAACTCGCCGCCCGACTCCACACCAACCGCTCCGAGCTGCTCCGCCGCGGAGCCCAAGCAGTCCTCGCCGCCGAGGACCTCGCTGCGGCCGATCGTGCACTGATCGAGGCCTACCGACGCGAGCCACCCGACCCCCTGCTTGTTCAGTCAGCACGGCGACTCGCCGCCGAACACAGTCCGGCGTGGTAAGCCGCAGCGAGATCTACTGGGCCGACCTCGGCCCGCCAGCCGGACGCCGACCAGTCTGCGTGCTCACCCGCGACCCAGCCATCAGCGTCCTCACCGCCGTCACCTGCGCTCCGATCACCCGAACCATCCGCGGCATCCGATCCGAGGTCGAGATCGGCGTCGAGGAAGGCCTCCCCGAAGCCTGCGTCATCAGCTGCGACAACATCATGACCATTCCCATCGCCGACCTCGACCGCAACCCCGTCGGCAGCCTCGACGAGATCAAACGCGCCCAACTCGACCGCGCCCTACGCTACGCCCTCGACATCATCTACTGATCCGTCGACCTGCGAACGTGTGTTCGCGTCTTGGTGTGCATCGAACGGCCACGGGATTTCGCGGCCCGGTGAACGCTGGAAGACCCGCCCCTGCATGGCGCGGCAGCGTCCAGCCTCTGTGGCGTGTGATCATGCGGCCTGCGATCACTGTGTGACGCATCGGACGTTGTGGCCCTGCATGCATGGGTGGAAAGGCAGCCCTGACCAGGGCAAACACCGGTGGGCCGTAAGGGAATCGAACCCCTGACCTCTTGCGCGTCATGCAAGCGCTCTAACCAACTGAGCTAACGGCCCGGAAGGGGCATCAAGCTAGCACGGCCCTCGATCGAGCGGCGAACTCGTTGTCAGCTGCCCGCGGGCGAGGACCGAGCGCAACGGGCCCCGTGGCGACTCAGTCGTCGTCCTTGCCCCTCTTGTCCTTCTTGTCCTCGTTGTCGTCGTCCTTCTTGCCCCGACCGCTGTTGTCCTCGCGGGTCGGCATGGTGAACGTCGGCACGGTGATCTGCAGCCGGG
>JAGUVP010000193.1 GCA_020062805.1 Candidatus Bipolaricaulis sp. | reverse complement strand
GGCAGGTGCATCGGCCAGGGACACCACCCCTCGCGCCCGCAGCTCGGAGGCGTGGGCATCCAACGGGTGACCAGACAGGTACAGGCCGAGGAGCTCGCGCTCGAACTCGAGGAGCGTCTCACGGGGGAACTCCGCTCCTTCCACCTCGAGTCTGGGAACCAGCTCTTCGGCCTCGAAGAACGACTGCTGGCCGGACGCCCGCTGGGCCCGGGTCAACTGAGCGAGCCGTACCCCCTCGCAGGACAAGGCCATGAGGGCCTTGCGGGACAACCCAAACCGGTCCATCGCCCCGGCTTTGATCAGGCACTCCACCGCCTCTCGGCTCACCCGCTCGGGGTCCAAGCGTTGGCAGAGATCGAAGAAGCTCCGGAACCCTTCCCCGCGGCGGGAGAGGATGGCCTCGACCGCGCCCACCCCCACGTGCTTGATCGCCCCGAGTCCGAACCGTATCTTCTTCTCTCCCACGGGCGTGAACCCGACATCCGACTCGTTCACGTCGGGGGGGAGCACCTCCAGGCCCATTCCCCGGCACTCGTCGATGTACGCCGCGACCTTGTCGCTGTTGTCCTGGACCGACGTGAGGAGGGCAGCCATGAAATCCGTCGGGTAATGCGCTTTAAAGTAGGCAGTCCAGTAGGTGATGAACGCGTACGCTGTCGAATGGGCTTTGACAAACCCGTAGCGCGAGAACTTCTCGATGTCGGAGAAGATCTTCTTTGCTTCAGAAACGGAGATCCCATGCTGAAGGCATCCCTCGACGAACCGGGCCTCCATCTCTGCCATCTCTTCCGGCTTCTTCTTGCCCATCGCCCTGCGGAGGAGATCGGCTTCCCCCAGGGTGAAACCCGCCACCCGCTGGGCCACCAGCAGGATCTGATCCTGGTAGATGGGAAGTCCGTACGTTTCAGCAAGGACCTCCTCCGTGGCGGGATGGGGGTACGTGACCGCCTGCCGTCCGTGCTTGCGCTCGATGTAGTCGTCGGCCATCCCCGAGTCGAGCGGTCCCGGACGGAACAAGCCGAGAAGGGCAATGAGGTCGCGAAACTCTGTCGGCTCAAGCCGCCGGATCAGGGCCTTCATCCCTGCAGATTCGATCTGGAACACCCCGGAGGTGTCCCCCAACCGGATGAGCGCGTACGTGGCCGGATCGTCCAGGGAAAGCTGATCCAGATCCACCGTTACCCCGAGCCGCCGTTCCACAAGCCGCGCCACGTCGTCAAGCAGGGTGAGGTTGCGCAGACCGAGGAAGTCCATCTTGAGGAGGCCCACCGCCTCCACATCGTGCATGTCGAATTGGGTCACGAACTGCCCTTCGGCAAGGCGCAGCAACGGCACGAATTTCTCCAAGGGTTCGGGCGCGATCACCACACCCGCGGCATGGGTGGAGCTGTTCCTCAGGAGTCCCTCCAAGCGGCGCGCGATCGAGAACAACTTGCGGGTCTCCTCCTCCCCCTCCGCCATTTCCTTCAGAGCGGGAACCTGCTCCAGAGCGCGGGGAAGCGCCATGCCGAACGGGACCAGCTTCGCGATCCGATCGGATTTCTCGTAGGGAAGCCCGAGCACGCGCGCCACGTCCCGCACCACCGATCGCGCTGCCATCCGATCGAACGTGGCGATCTGGGCCAGATGATCCCGACCGTACCGCTCGGCCACGTAGCGAATGACCTCGTCCCGGCCCCGCACGCAAAAGTCGATGTCGAAGTCGGGCAGGCTCACCCGGTCCGGGTTCAAGAACCGCTCGAAGAGAAGATGGAACTTGAGCGGGTCCACCTGGGTGATCCCCAGGGCGTACGCCACGATGGAGCCGGCGGCCGACCCCCGTCCCGGCCCCACGGGGATCCTTTTTCTTCGCGCGTAGCCCACGAAGTCGGCGACGATGAGGAAGTACGGGGCGAGGTCCATCCGCGTGATGACGCCCAGTTCGTAGTTCAGGCGTTCCTGGGTTTCTGGCGGGATCTCCTCGCCGTACCGAGCACGCGCCCCAGCCCAGGCTTGAGAGGTCAGCTCTTCGTTCGGAGATAGTGCACTCGGGTACCGCGGCAGGAGTCGTCGCCCCAGATCGAGCTCCAGCTCGCACCGTTCAGCCACGGCGAGCGTTTCCGCGAGGGCCTCCGGGATCTCGCGGAACCGCGATCGCATCTCCTCCTCGGTCAAGAAATGGTACCCATCGCCGTCGAACGATCGGGCATCGGGATCGGATAGCTTCTTCCCCGCCTGGATGTTGATGAGAACACGGTGCGGATCGCGATCCTCGGGGGAGAGGTAGTGCACATCGGCCGAAGCCACCACAGGCAAAGCGAGGCGCTGCGCCAAGGCGAGCTGCTCCCGCACAAGGGTCCGGCTCCGATCCAGGCCATGATCCTGGAGCTCGAGGCAGAATCTCCCCGGGAAGATTTCGGCGAGCCGGCCAGCCGCAGCCGCCGCTTCGTCCAGCCGTCCGTGGAGGATGTGGCGCTGCACCTCGCCGGACTCGCACGCCGAGAGCGCGATCAGCCCCGCAGAGTGCTCCGCCAGCAAATCGAGATCCACCCGCGGCTTGTAGTAGAAGCCCTCGGTGTGGGCCCGATTCGCGAGCAGAAGAAGGTTCTGCCACCCCATCCCATCGGCCGCCAAGACGACGAGGTGGTAGGGGGACCGGCTCGTGGTGGGGTCGCGCGAGCGGCGGGAATCGGGGGCTACGTAGATCTCACACCCCAGGATCGGCTTGACTCCTGCGGCCCTGGCCGCCCGGTAGAACTTGATCGCCCCCGACAGGTTCCCGTGATCGGTGAGGGCGAGGGCCGGCATCCCCAGTTCGGCCGCGCGGGCGACCAGGTCACGCACGCGGCCCATCCCGTCGAGAAGCGAGTACTCGGAATGAGCGTGCAGGTGGACGAACGCCACGCTACCTCCAGATGAGAACGATCCGCTCCTCGTTGGGGAACCCCCATCGGAGCTGCCGCCGTGCCTCCTGTTCCACCACGTGGGGGAGGGTGGCATCCGCTAGCTTCCGACGCAGGGCCAGGATCTCTTCGTGCACCTGTTCCTCCTGAAGGCCGAGAAGGTGCAATTCAGCCCGCGCGTCACACATGTCGACAACCCTCGTTCCGAATACCCAACCTACCCCGAGGATCGTCGCCACGACCAGCCCGAGGGGAAGGTACTTTCTACCGCGGCCACGTTGCCATGGGCGGGGCATAGGTATCCTCGATGCGCAGGAGTTCGTTGTACTTGGCAACCCGCTCCGAGCGGGACACCGAGCCGGTCTTGATCTGCCCGCACCCTGTCCCCACCGCGAAGTCAGCGATTGCGGTGTCCTCCGTCTCGCCGGACCGATGGGAGATGATCCGGGTGTACCCAGCCGCCAACGCGAGGTCCATCGTTGCCAGGGTCTCGGTGACCGTGCCGATCTGGTTCAGCTTGATGAGAATCGCGTTCGCAACGTCACTCTCGATCCCTCGGCCAAGAAGCTCGGGGTTGGTAACGAAAATGTCGTCGCCGACCAGTTGAACCGCATCCCCCAACCGCTGGGTAAGGAGCGCCCACCCCTCCCAGTCTTCTTCGGCAAGCCCGTCCTCGATGGACACGATCGGGTACCGCTTCACCCAATCGTGGTACACGTCCACGAGATCAGCCGCCGCGTTCTCCCCTGTCCAACGGTACACCCCGCGGTCCGCCGCGAAAAACGAGCTTGCCGCGCAGTCCAACGCCAACGCCACATCCCGCCCCGGCTCGTACCCTGCATCCGCAATCGCCTGAACGAGAACCCGAAGCGCGTCCTCATCCGCCGCCAAGCGGGGAGCGAATCCTCCTTCGTCGCCAACGGCGATCGAATGGCCCTTCCCCTTGAGGATCTTCTTCAGAGTGTGAAAGACTTCGGTTCCGTAGCGGAGAGCCTCCGCGAACGCCGGTGCCCCGAGGGGCACAAGCATGAACTCCTGGATGGCGAGACCGCTATCGGCATGAGCGCCGCCGTTGATGACGTTCAGCAGGGGGATCGGCATCTTCCCCGACCGCGCACCGGCAAGGTACTTCCACAAGGGGATACCCAGCGATGCGGCCGCCACCTTGGCACACGCAAGGGACACCGCCAGGATCGCGTTCGCGCCCAATCCCGATTTGTTCGGCGTTCCGTCGCGCTCCACGAGGAGGGCGTCGATCTCCTCCTGCCACAGAGGGTCCATCCCCTCGATGTCCGGTCCAATGACTTCGTTCACGTTGTGGACCGCGCGCTGGACACCTTTCCCCTGGTAGCGGTCGTCGCCATCCCGCAGCTCGACAGCCTCGTGAATGCCGGTGGAAGCACCCGAAGGCACGGCAGCTCGGGCCTCGGTCCCGTCCTCCAGCGTGATCTCGACCTCGACCGTGGGGTTGCCGCGTGAATCGAGGATCTCGCGCGCCCAGACGTCCTCAATGAGGTTCATTCTATCACCCTCAGAGAGTCTACCGGGGGAGAGAGGCCAGGGCCAGGAAGGTTGTCCGATCCCCTCTACAAGCGGCCGCGCAGCCGTGGGTCGAGGGCGTCGCGAAGCCCGTCACCCAGCAAGTTGAACCCCAGCACAGCCAGAGCGATCGCCGCCCCGGGGAACATCGCGTAGTGCGGAGCGACGCGGATGTAGGTCTGGCTACGGCCGAGCATCGTCCCCCACTCCGGAGTCGGCGGCTGGGCTCCCAAACCAAGGAACCCCAATCCAGCTGCCCAGAGGATGGCGTTGGCCATCTGTAGGGTAGAGAGCACGATCAGCGGGGCGAGGCAATTCGGCAGGATATGCCGGCGAATGATGGTGAGGTTGCTCGTGCCCACCGCGCGGGCCGCCTCCACGAACTCCCGCTCCCGGATCTCCAGAACCGAGCTCCGTACCACGCGGACGTAGGTGGGGGCAAACGAGATCCCCACGGCAAACATCGTGTTCCACAGCCCCGGCCCAAGCACCGCTACAACCATGATCGCGAGCAGGATTCCCGGAAACGCCATCAAGACATCCACGAGCCGCTGGGTCAAGATGTCGGACGCCCCACCGTAGAACCCGGAGACAGCGCCCACCGGCGCGCCGAGGACCATCCCGAGAGCCACGGAGACCACGGCCATCATCAGCGAGACCCGGGTCCCGTGAAGAATACGGCTGAACAAGTCCCGACCCAACTCGTCCGTCCCCAGCATGTACTCGCCCGAGGGGGGCCGCAGCTTGTTGGCAAGCGAGAACTTCAGCGGGTCACGAGGCGAGAGCTGCGGGGCAAACGCCGCGACCACGAGGAAACCGAGGATGATGATCATCCCCACCAGCGCGAGTCGGTGCTTCACCATCCGCTTCAGGGTGTGCATCGCCTAGTCGTATTGGATCCGGGGGTTGACCACGCCGTACAAGAGGTCGACCACAAGGTTGATGACCACGAACGCTAATGCCAGCAACAGAACGGCCCCCTGAACGACAGGGTAGTCCCGGGCGCTGATCGAATCGACCATCAGCCGCCCCACGCCCGGCCACGCAAACACAGTCTCGGTAAGCACGGCACCCGAAAGCAGTGCGCCGAACCGGAGCCCGATGATGGTCACGATCGGGATGAGCGCGTTGCGCAACGCGTGACGGAGAACGACGGCCCGTTGGCGCAGCCCCTTGGCCCGGGCGGTGTTCACGTAGTCTTGGCGCATCACTTCGAGCATCGTCGAGCGGGTGAACCGGGCCACCAGGGCCACCGAGGACGCGGCCAGGGTCACGGACGGAAGGATGAGGTTGATCGGCCCGCTCCGTCCTGCGGCAGGGAGCCACCCCAACCGCACCGAGAAGAGGAGCATCAGCATCAGCCCCAGCCAGAACACAGGAGCAGACAGCCCTACCAACGCCCCGAACATGCTCGTGTAGTCGAAGACCGAGTACGGCTTGGTGGACGAAATCACCCCCACCGCAACCCCGAAGAACGTCGCCAGGAACAGGCTGACCAGGGTCAGCTCGAGGGTCGGCACCATCCGCGACCACACCTCCCGGCTCACCGGAAGTCCCGTGCGAATCGATGTGCCGAGATCCCCTCGGAACAGCCCGATCATGAATCGTCCGTACTGCACGTGCAGAGGTTGGTCAAGGCCCAATGTCCGTCGCACCTGCTCAATGTACTCCTGGGTGGCGTGCACTCCCGCCATCGCCTGCGCGGGATCGCCCGGGAGCATCCGCACCATGCTGAACACGAGCAGAGTGACCCCGAACAGGGTCGGAACCGCCAGCAACAACCGCCGCACCGCGTACTGGATCACGAGAGGAGAGAGCAGGGAGGGCCTGCTGCGAGCAAGCCCTCCCTAGCCGTTCATCCTACTGATCGAGCCACGCCTTGTGGGCGAGGATGTACTCTCGCGGGTGGTGGATGAGATCCTTGGCTACCGTCCGCTGGGCGTTGAGCTGGCCCTCGTAGTGGAGGTAAAGCCAGGGCGCATCCTTCCACAGGTAAGTCAGCAACGAAGCATAGGTTGCTCGTCGGCCGACTGGATCCGAGACCACACGCGCAAGGTCGAGAAGGGTGTCCACCGTGGGATCAGAGTAGAAGCTGCGGTTCGACCCCACCGGCGCCCACTCGGACGTGTGGAACAGAGCGAACAGCCCGTAGTCCGCATCCAGAGTCACGCAGCCCCAGCCAAGCATGAACATGTCGAATGTCGCCTCCGGCTGCGGCTTGCGGAGGTAGGCAAGGTAGGCCGCCCATTCCATGGTTACCAGCTTCGCGTCGATTCCAACCTCAGCCAAGTAGGCCTGCACGGCCTCGGCGACCGCGGCGTCCATCATGTACCGGCCTGTCGGGTGGTACAGGGTGCACTTGAACCCATTCGGGAACCCCGCGGCCTTGAGGAGATCACGCGCCTTCTCCGGATCGTACGTGTACGGCTCCTGTCCGGCGTGCCCGAACACCAGGGGCATGATGGCTGCGTCCGAGACACCTCCGACTCCACCGAGGACCTCCTTCACGATCGCTTCCTTGTCCACCGCGTAGTTGATCGCCTGACGGATCCGCACGTCGGTGAACGGCGCCTTCTGGTAGTTGAACGCGATGTAGATCGTCCGCACGCTGGGAATGTTCAGGAGCTCAAGACCTGCGGTAGCAGCAACGCGCGAGGCATCAAGCGGCGGAACGCGCATCATCGCGTGGAGTTGGCCGGTCTCGAGGAGTACGAGCCGCGTGGCATCCGACGGGATGACCTTGAATACCACGGAATCGAGGTACGCCTTGTCGCCCCAGTAGTTGCCGTTGCGCACAAGGCGCACGTAGTCGCCGCGCACCCACGCATCGAACTTGAACGGACCGGTCCCCACGGGCTCCAGAATGTCCTTCCCCGCTGGAAGTTCGGCGATCTGCTTCGGGCTAACGATGGCCACGAAGTTATGGGTGAGGTGCGCAATGAGGGGCGCGAACGGCTTGTCGAGGTTGAAGCGCACCGTGTACTCATCCACCACATCGATCGTGTTCACCCGAGGGAACAGAAGGAACGCGTAGGTCGCCGTGCGGAACCGCTCCAGGTTGACCTTCACCGCGTCCGCGTTCAGCGGAGCCCCATCGTGGAAGAACACGCCCTTCCGGATGTACAGCAGAACGGTGAGGCCGTCCTCGGAAACGGTCCAGTTCTCCACCAAAAGCGGTGCTACCTTCAGGTCTTCCGTCATGAGAAGGAGGGTCTCGGCAACGTGCGTCAGCACCATCCCCGCCGGAGCCGACGTGATCTTGTTCGGGTCGAGCGACTCAGGATCCGTTCCGAAACCGATCACCATCTCCCCGCCCGGCTTCGGGGCAGCCCATGCCGCCAGCCCGACGAGGAACACACACGCCAACAACAATACCTTTCGTGCCATCAGGAACCTCCCTTTAGGGTATCTGGTGAATTGGTCCTTTCCTGCCCTGCCCCTTCCTCTGCTCGATCACCCCCCCCCCCCGACGAAATGACCCGGTGCGATACCCACGAAGAGAACGGGCGCCCGCCTCCGGCGTCCTAATAGGATTATAGCAGGGTAAGCCCGGCTGTGAAGGCCGCCACTCAAGAGAAAGGCCCGGCCGCGAAGGCCGGGCCTTTCATCTCAGCAATCGGTGCGACCTAGATTCCTTCGAGCGCCTCGATCGTGGTCTGGAAGATCACGAACTTCGAGTACTCCGCGAAGAAGAAGGAGAACCCGAGACGGAAGTTCACCGCCGGAACGAGTGGGCCGTAGAACCGCTCGGGATTGCCCACCACAAATGGGTTCACCGGCGGGTTCACCATGAACTGCCGCAGCCTTACGAACCCCAACGAACGGTCAAGCCGACCGTCGCCGTCAATGTCCAGCTGCAGATCCATGTAGACACAGGTCTGCAAGCTATCCTTGTCCGCATTGGGTCGGTTGTCGCGCACCTGGAACGAGTGCGTGACCTGGCCCGTGGCCACCGTCCCCTCGAACACGAGGCGCCACCCCTCGCCCACCGGCTCTGGGACCAACCCCAGCGGGGCCAGGCTGGCGTCCGTGGACACGTTGATGAACTCGCCGGTCGTGCGGAGCTCGATCCGGTACGCCCGGGGCGTGGTCCAGGTCGAAGCACCGTTGACCGTGATCCGCCAGGTGTCCGTGCCCCACACGTAGATCCCGGGAACGACCATCGACGGCATGCCGGGAGGTCCGGCCACAGCGACGACGATCAGTTGGGTCGTCTGGCCCGTAGCCCCCTGGTTGTCCGTCACGTAGAGCGTCGCGTTGTACACCCCCGCCACGGAGTAGGACCAGGTGACCACCGGTCCGGAGCGGTCCACGATCCCATTCCCGTTCAGATCCCAAGCGTAGGAAACGATGCTTCCATCCGGATCGTAGGACATTGTGCCGTTGAACGTCACCGTCGTCCCCGGCGTCGGGGCGACCGGCGTGTACGTAAACTGGGCCACCGGCGGCTGGTTCACGACCACAGAGGTCACGACCACCGTTTGCGTCGTCTGGCCCGTAGCGCCCTGGTTGTCCGTCACCAGCAGCCGCACCGTGTAGGTACCGGCGGCGACGTACTGGTGAAACACGACCTGTCCAGTGGCATCGAACATCCCATCGTTCTGGAAATCCCACTGGTAGCTCGCGATTGATCCATCCGGATCGTACGAACCAACCGCATCAAACCTGACCCAATCTCCGGGTCGCGGGGCAGACGGCGTGTACGTGAACTGGGCCACGGGCGGTTGGTTCACGGACACCACCGTCACCTGCCGGATCGTCTGCCCAGTGGCGCCCAAGCCATCAACGACCACGAGGCGCACGTTGTACGTACCCGCAGCGGGGAACGTCCATGTGGTACTCACGCCGGTGCGTTCGAACACACCGTTGTTGTTGAAGTCCCATTGGTAGCTCACGATCGCCCCATCCGGATCGTAGGAGGAAGCGGCGTTGAACGACACGACAACGCCCGGAGCCGGGCTGGCAGGGGAGAACGTGAACTGGGCCACCGGAGGCTGGTTCACGGGCGACGTCGGAGCAAGCACGACCTCCAGGGTTCGCGTTCCTCCAGCCACGAGAAACACCCGCGCCGTGTAGTCCTGGTAACCGGTCTTGCGGATGAGCACGTCGTGGAACCCCGGAAGGAGGTTCAGAGAACGGGGCGTGTAGCCACGGAAGACTCCATCGACATAGAGCTTCGCCGTGTCGGGCGACGTGCGCACCACAAGGGTCCCGAACCCCGAAGGCGGCGTGGCCACGATGTCGAAGCTGGTGAAGTCAAACGCGCGCTGCGTCGGCTCGGGGACGAGACCGAGGATCTGCACCTGCCAGCCCTCGGGGTCCGATCCGAGCAAGGGGAATGGATCGCCCGGGGAGAACGCGCCAAAGGCGGCCACCGGCTGAGTGCTGGCCATGATCTGGAGCCACTCGGTTCCCAGCGGCGGGGCGACCGTCAAGCGATAGCTCTTCCCCGGAGTGGGGATGGAATGAGTCCCCGCCTGGAAGTAGTTCTGCGGATCATATTGGTTCGGGAAGATCTGCTGAACGTTCCCGTCCGGCATGATGTCCCAGATGTAGATGTACGCCGCTCGGTTGGTGGTGAACGTGATGCGCACCGCCTCGCCAACGGCGTACGCCGGCTTGTCGGTGGAAATGGTGACCGCCAGGCTGCCCGCCGGGGGCTCGACAACAATCCCCAGCGGTTCCACCTGACCGACGGTGGTAACGCCAAGGGCCAGCACCAGTGCAACGATCCACATGTTCCTCATGTTCCTCATGTTTCTCGACCTCCTTAGTTGACTACAGTCCACATCGCCTGGTAGATCTGCTGAACGAGATCTTGCGTCAACACGGCAAGCAGCGGATCGACGACGCTCGTGTCGAGCACCGAGCCGCGCAGCTTGAGTAAGCGCGAACGCACGTACGCTTCCAATGTTTCCTGGGGTTGAACGAAGTAGTAGTCCCCCACGGCCCACGCCATCTCGAGAACGAGCCGGTCCTGAGGGAGAAGTGGACCTCCCGGCGCCTGGGGACCGATCCCGATGATGCCGTACTGGAGAAGCACATGCTGAGCTGCCACAAGAGAGTTGTAGCGGATCCCGAGGTTCGCTTTGACCCTCTCCCAAGGCTGCCTCATCTGAAGGCCCTTCAGCACATCGTTCATGAGTGGATCCACGATGAATCCCCGCTCAAGCGCCCGGTGGATGACAGCCAGCGCCTCTTCCGCCTGCGCAGAGGGCTGGACAGAGAGCTGTTGGAGAAAGGGTAGGGCGTACTGTGACGACACGCGTCCCGCGCTGAGACCTGTCGCCAACACTGGAGCAAACTTCGCCCTCAGGTCGGGACAGATCAGCATCGTCTGGAGAAAGTCCAGCACTTCCCCAGCCGCAGGTGGGGGGGAAAGAGTTACCTGGGCCATCGCCCCCACCGCGAACACGAGGAGGATCAGGACACGGATCCTCACAACCCCTCACCCCCAATGTAGCGAACAGAGACGTATTCGCCAAATGTGCGCACGTACTCCGCGGCGACCGGATCCTGCCCCACCCAGCGACCGTCCACGACAAACGCATACTCGTAGCGGCCGGGAGGGAGAGCCACCGTCACCGACCACACGCCGTCTCCATCGTGATCGAACAGGCTGATCGGCTGCCAGGCCGAGAAGTCCCCTACCACCGCAACGTCTCTCGCCCCTGGAGCAGCCACGGTGAACAGGTTCGTCGCCGATGCGGGCAGTCCTCGCGAGATGGGAAGGGACAGCCGGCCGACGACGATGCCGAGCGCGAGGAGAGCGAAGCCAGCGACGAACGCCCATCTTGGCCGGATCTGCACGGACGGGAGGACGCCCGCGACCCGGTTTCGGATCGACCGGCGCACCGGCATTGCCGCGCACGATCACCAGCGCGCCCAGAACGCAAAGTGCCGCCGCCACGCTCTGCAGCAGTACGATGCGCTCCCGTAGCAG
>JAGUVP010000171.1 GCA_020062805.1 Candidatus Bipolaricaulis sp. | reverse complement strand
GCATGAACGACACGGTGCGCAACAAGCTCATCGAGTCCCGCCTGACCCCCAACGCCATCAGCCTCACCGGCCTCGTGCTGTGCCTCGTCGCGGCCGTCCTGGTGTGGCAGGAGCTGTGGATCGCCGGCGGCATCGCGTTCATCGTCGGCTCGGTCTGCGACACGCTGGACGGCCGCTACTCGCGGATGAGCGGGAAGGGCACGCCCTTCGGCGCGTTCCTCGACTCCACGCTCGACCGCATCGAGGAGGGCATCATGCTCGCCGCGATCGGCGTGTACTTCGCCACCCAGGCCGACGAGCTCGCGGTGTTCGGCGTGGTCGTCGCCGCCGTGGCGTCGCTCATGGTCTCGTACACTCGTGCCCGCGCCGAGGCCCTCGGCGTGGAGTGCAAGGTCGGGTTCGGCAACCGCGCGGCGCGGGTGGCGATCCTCTCCGCGGGCATCCTGCTCGTCGGCGTCGGCGTCGACGAGGCCCTGGAGGCCGCGGTGTACGTCCTCGCGGTGCTGGGAACCATCACGTTCCTGCAGCGCATCTTCCACGTCCGAGGCCAGCTCAACCGGCCCGTTGCCGGGGAGCCGATCACGCCGGTCGCCGACGAGGCCGCGTGAACGAGGTGTAACCGGACCCCGGCCGCGGGGTGCGTTCTAGGGCGGCGCGCCGCCCGATCCGGCAGGCGTCCCCTACCCCCACGAAACTTCGAAGGGAAGTCCCCAGACAGCATGAGTGCCACGAACGGCTCCGGCCGCTACCAGCACGACAAGGTCCGCGTCGCCATCATCGGCGTGGGCAACTGCGCGAACAGCTTCGTGCAGGGCGTCTACCACTACCAGGACGCCGACCCCAACGAGGCCGTCCCGGGCCTCATGCACGTCGACCTCGGCGGCTACCACGTCCGCGACATCGAGTTCACCTGCGCGTTCGACATCAACGAGACGAAGGTCGGCAAGGACCTCGCCGACGCGATCTGGGCCGACCCGAACGACACGATCAAGTTCACCGACCGCGTCCCGAAGGAGATCGGCGCGAAGGTGTACCGGGGCATGACGCACGACGGTCTCGGCAAGTACCTCAAGAAGGTCATCACGAAGGCGCCGGGCGAGACGGACGACATCGTGCAGATCCTCCAGGACACGAAGACCGACGTCGTCGTGTCGTACCTGCCCGTCGGCTCGGAAGAGGCGACGAAGTGGTACGTCGAGAAGGTCATCGAGGCCGGCTGCGGCTTCGTGAACTGCATCCCGGTGTTCATCGCGTCGAGCGACTACTGGGACAAGCGCTTCAAGAAGGCGAAGCTGCCGATCGTCGGCGACGACATCAAGTCGCAGGTCGGCGCGACCATCGTCCACCGTCAGCTCGCGCGGCTCTTCCACGACCGCGGCGTCGAGCTCGAGCGCACGTCGCAGCTGAACGTCGGCGGCAACATGGACTTCTACAACATGCTCGAGCGCGAGCGGCTGGAGTCCAAGAAGATCTCCAAGACGCAGGCCGTCACGTCGGTCGCCGGAGTCGAGATGGCCGAGCGCGACGTGCACGTCGGCCCGTCGGACTACGTGCCGTGGCTCACCGACCGCAAGTGGGCGCACATCCGTCTCGAGGGCAAGTCCTACGGCGGCGTGCCGCTCACCGCCGAGCTGAAGCTCGAGGTGTGGGACTCGCCGAACTCGGCGGGCATCGTCACCGACGCGGTGCGGTGCTGCAAGCTCGCGCTGAACAACGGCCTCGGCGGCCAGATCGACGGCCCGTCGTCGTACCTCATGAAGTCGCCGAAGAACCAGCGGCCCGACGATCAGGCCCGGATCGACACCGAGAAGTTCATCGCGAAGAACAAGAAGGACGACACGATCTCGAAGGTCGTGAAGAAGGCGGCGAAGAAGAAGGCGCCGTCGAAGGCCTAGCGGCCTTCTCGCCACCTTCTCTTGGGAGGTCGCTGCGCGAACTCCCGGTGACCCTTGGTTGCGCCAGCGGCCCGCTTCGGCGGGCCGCTGGCCTGTTCGCAGACGGCCGCGACCGTGCGGGCGTCAGTCGAAGTCCTTGAAGATGACCTCGGCTATCCAGTCGAGGTCGCGTGCCACGTCGTCGAGGAACGGCCGCCACGCGCGCATCGCGGGGGCACCCCCGAACCTC
>JAGUVP010000128.1 GCA_020062805.1 Candidatus Bipolaricaulis sp. | reverse complement strand
GGAAGCGCACTTCGCGAAGGGCTCGATGGAGCCCAAGGTCAAGGCCGCAGCGCGGTTTGTCGAGGCGGGGGGGGAACGAGCGGTGATCGCTTCGCTGGCCCAGGCGTTGGAGGCGGCGGAGGGCCGCGCAGGAACGCAGGTTGTACCGTAAGACCGTAATCCGTGATCCGTGGTCCGGAGTCCGTGGTCCGGGAACGTGAAGACCCAGGGACAACGGATCACGGACCGCGGTAGACGGAGAGCGGTCGACGGTTGACGGACCACGGATGACGGTCAACGAGCAACGGATCTCCAAGGAGGAACGAATGGCGGCAACAGATCTGAGAGGGCGCGACTTCATCACCCTGATGGAGTTCGATCGCGAGGAAGTGGAGACGATTCTGGATACGTCGCACGACATCAAGCGGAAGTGGATCCGCGGCGAGCCGCACCGGCTCTTGCAGGACAAGACCCTGTTCATGCTGTTCTACAACCGCTCGCTCCGCACGCGGAACTCGTTCGAGGCGGGGATGACCCAGCTTGGCGGCCACGCCCACTTCCTTGAGCCGGATGCGGTGTACACGCCGGCCCTGCCGGGGGAGGAGAAGGCCTACTCTACGGAGCGGATCTCCGACGTCGCGCGGGTGTTGGCGGAGATGGGGCATGGGATCGCGATCCGCATCTACGGGAAGCACACCGGGTGGCGGTACGGCAAGGGGAATCTCCTGATCCGCGAGTTTGCCCGCTGGTCGCGGATCCCGATCATCAACATGGAAGACGACATGTACCACCCCTGCCAGGGGCTTGCTGACGTGATGGTGATGCAGGAGAAGCTCGGCGACCTGCGGGGGAAGAAGTTCGTGATGAGCTGGGCTTACTCTGGATCGGTAGAGAAGCCGCTCGCCGTTCCGCAGTCGGCGATCGTGGGGGCGAGCTTCTTTGGGATGGACATCACCCTCGCCCACCCCAAGGGCCTCGACCTCGACCCGAAGGTTCTGGAGTTCACGAAGAAGAACGTCACGAAGAACGGTGGATCGTTCAACTTGGTTCACGATATGGACGAAGCGTTCAAGGACGCGGTCGCCGTGTACCCCAAGGCGTGGACGAGCCAGTCCGCGGACGGGAAGACGCCGATGGATCCCGAAAAGGCGAAGGCGATCTTCGAGGCGAACAAGCACTGGATCACGACCAAGGAGAAGATGGCGCTCACGAACGACGCGATCTACCTTCACTGCCTGCCGGCAGACCGAGGGATGGAGGTTACGGACGAGGTCATGGACGGCCCGAACTCGGTGATCATCGAGCAGGCGGCGAACCGGCTCCACGCCCAGAAGGGTATGATGGCGTTGATCCTGTAGAGACCGTGGACCGTTGCCCGTTCCCCGTGAACCGTGATCGTGCGGACGGGTTGGTCCACGGACAACGGACCACGGAGAACGGGTAACGGAGCAAGGAGGACCGATGAGTTGGTTTCAGCTCGCAGGAAAAGATCTGATCAGCACGAAAGACTGGACGCGGGAGGAGCTGGAGATCGCGCTCAAGGTGAGCGACCAGCTGAAGGGGATGTACTACGCGAGCCTCCCCCACCCTGCCCTCAAGGACAAGACATTCCTGATGCTCTTCTTCAACACCTCGACCCGGACCCGGCTCTCGTTCGAGAGCGCGATGACCCAGCTCGGAGGCCACGCTCAGTTCGTGGCCGCCGCCGACCTGCGGTTGTCGCTCGTGGACAAGCCGGGGGCGGGGGAGACGATCCAGGACACGGCGAAGGTCATGGCCCGTTACGCCCACGGGATCGGGATCCGGCTCCTGGAGGACAAGGTCTCCCGGTACGGGGAGGACACGGAGATCATGTACCGGCTGGCCGAGCATGCCGAGATTCCGGTGATCAACATGGCGTCCAACATCTGGCACCCGTGCCAGGCCCTCACCGACCTCTACACGATGCGGGAGAAGCTGGGGAACGACCTCCGGGGAGTCAAGTACACTGTGATGTGGGCCTACTCGCCGTGGGCGCGGTCGCTCGGCTCGGTCCAGGAGGACCTGGCGATCGCCACCCGGTTCGGGATGGACGTGACCGTGGCGCATCCCAAGGGGTACGAGCTCGACCCCGAGGTCCTCGCCCTGAGCACAAAGTACGCCAAGGAGAGCGGGGGCAAGTTCGAGGTCACAGACGAGCTCGACGACGCCCTGAAGGGAGCGACGGTCGTCTTCCCGCGGGGTTGGATGAGTTTCCGCCGCTACGAGATCGGAAAAGAGGCGGAGATCAAGAACGCGGAGAAGTTCAAGGACTGGAGGTACACGCGAGAACGGCAGAAGCAGCTCGCCAAGCCCGGGTACCTGATGCACGTGATGCCCATCGACCGCGGCCACGAGGCCGACGTGGAGCTGTGCGACGACCCGGAGCTGTCGTGGATGTACGACCAGGCAGAGAACCGGCTCCACACCCAGAAGGCGATCCTCGCCCTCACCATGGGCGGCCGACTGTAACGAGAACCGCGATGTGTAGAGCCCAGGGCGGGACGTCGTGTCCCGCCCTGGATCTTTGGGGGCAGTGCCTACTCGCCGAAAACGTGCGTTTCGAACCGCTTGATAGACCTCTCGAACCGTTCAAAGAACTGCCGGAGGGTGTCCCACGTGACACCGCCACGGAGGTAGAGGTCGGCCTCGAGCACCACATCGCCAGCCGAATCCAGGTAGGCGCGCGAGCCTCGCGTTAGACGGTTCCACTCGTTCACAAGATCGCACGACACGGCGCCTTCCGCAATCCAGCCTGCGTAGAGCTGGAGGAACTGGAACCTGCCAGTCGCTCCTTCGATCTCATCATCCACGAACAGGAGGACCGTGGCCGCATCCAGGTAGAGAACCCAGAACGGGTCACCGTAGCTGTCCGTTCTCCGATCGAAGGTGAGCCTGTGGTCAACGAGCATCGCCTCGATGTCGGCAACGCCGAGGTCGCGGACAACCTCATTTGACACGTCATCGGGCCTGTCGACCACGACCGCGGAGACTCCAATCGCGTTGCGCAGGAGCTGCGCCGTAGCGGCGGTGTACGCGTAGAAGTCGAAGCCGAGCATGATGATCGTGCCGCCGCCTGTCTCCCACGTGAACACAACGGGCGCCTCGTCGAACGTGTC
>JAGUVP010000145.1 GCA_020062805.1 Candidatus Bipolaricaulis sp. | reverse complement strand
GAGGTTCGTGCCCAGGATGTAGTCGAGGTCCAGCCCTGTGTAGCGGGAGAGCTTCTTGGCCACGGACCGCCGGTCCGCATCGCTCAACCGGTCGCCCTTCATCAAGGAGAGGGTGAGATCGCCTTCCGCCCACGCCTTCACCTCGGCCACGAGGTCGGGCAGGGCCCGCTTCTGCAGTTCGTCCGATAGCCGCCCGTGGTACCACGCCGTGGCCGCGTACGTGGGGACGAAGAGCTGGAACGGAAGATCGTTGGCGGGCATGAACCGGATCGCCGCCAGATCCAACACCGTGGAGATGAGCACGATCCCGTTGAACGTGATCCCGCGGTCCACGAGGTGGCCCGCCAGGCCTGCCGCGCGCGTCGTCCCGTAGCTCTCCCCAGCCAGGAACAGTGGCGAGGTCCACCTTTTGTAGCGCGTGAGGTAGAGGCGAATGAACTCCCCCACCGACTCGATGTCGCCCTTGAAGCTCCAGAACTTCTTGTCCAGGTCCTCCTTCGAAGCGCGGCTGAACCCGGTGCCGACGGGATCGATGAACACGAGGTCGGTCTGGTCGAGCCACGTGTGGACGTTGTCCTCGTACCGGTAGGGAGGAGCGGGCATCCACCCTTCCTTTTCCATCGCCACCCGCTTCGGACCGAGGGCCCCCATGTGGAGCCAGATCGAAGCCGAGCCTGGACCGCCGTTGAACGCGAACGTAAGCGGACGCTTCGACCGATCGGAGAGGCCATCCAGCTCGTACGCGGTGAAGAAGAGATCGGCCTCAGTTTCGTCGAACGCGTCCCGGAGCGGGATAACCCCTGCCCGCGCGGTGTACGCAAGTCTCTGACCCCGTACAACGATCTCGTGGTGCGTTTCGACCGGCTCGACCCCGAGGAGTCTGCGCTTCTTCTCCTTGGGCTCTGCGGCCTCGTTCGCCTTCTTCGCCTCGGGCTTCGCCTTTTCGTCGGCCATCTGCGATCCTCCTTACCCATCAGGCCCCATTGTACCGAGGCTCTTCTCCCATCGGGGGAGCCTGGGGGTTGCTCCACGCCACGCCCGGCCTCGTAGCGCGGACCGCTCCAGCGTGCTCTGACGGGAAGCACGCGGATGGGCCCATGTGCTTCCCCGTGGTAAGATGCTTGCCAAGGTGATCTGTGTCGATGACGAAACAGGAACTCCTGGCCCTGCTTGATGATCTTCTGCCCCAAGAGCCGAACCCAACGATGTACCTCGCCACCTACGACGGGCTCTTCCCCCGGGTGCGGCCGATGTCCCTCGTACGGGACGGGTTGCGGTTCTACATGGGCACGGGCCGTGAGGACGCCAAGAGCGTGCACATCCGTACCCATCCTCAGGTCGAGTTCACCGTCCCCCTCCCGCGCGGGGTGGACACGGGGTACCTGCGCGTGGCGGGGACGGCCGTGGAGATCATAGGGCGCGCGAAGCACGAAGCGTGGACCCGCGGCAAAGGCTACGACGTGACCGCCTACGCCGCGGGCGGGCTGGACAACCCCCAGATCGTCGTGTTCCGGATCGAGCCGGCAAGCGTTCGGCTCAACGTGCCGGGGACGATGGGCGAGGAAGAGCTGCCGCGAGCCTGGTTCGTCTAGCGGCCGGCAGGAGAACCGCCCGTGGCGCCTTCGGCCACGCGGAGAAGACCGGATTTCCACGGCCAGGCGCGATAGATCCACCGCGATGGGGAGCTCGCAGAGCGAAGAGATCGCCGCGTCGGGGTTCATCCCCGACGGCCGTTCGTCGCAGACAAGCTGCGACGCTACGGAACCTCGGGAACCCGGATTCAATTCTAAAAGGCGATCATATACTTGACACACCCATCGGGAAGTGCTAGTATCGAGGCGAGGCGGTGATGAGCATGGTGGGGGAACTGACATTTGAGGAACGGCAAGCGATCTTCGCAGACGCTGAGAGGGCAAGGGCCTACCTTGAGGATGTCCGCTGGCCCGATGGGGCCACCTGCCCGCACTGCCGGGCAGAGGGAGCCTATAAGCTAACGGGGGCATCCACACGCAAGGGGCTATGGAAGTGCCGGAATTGCCGCCGTCAGTTCACCGTCACTGTCGGTACGATCTTCCAGGGAAGCCATATCCCGCTGAATAAGTGGCTGTACGCCATCCACTTGATGTGCGAGAGCAAGAAGGGCATAAGCAGCAACCAGTTGCACAATGAACTTGGTATGACGTACAAGACCGCGTGGTTCATGACGCACCGCATTCGACAGGCCATGTCTAACGACGGGGCCGCAACCCTTGATGGGGTGGTTGAAGCTGACGAGACTTACATCGGAGGGAAGACGAGGGGAGGGAAGCGTGGACGCGGGGCCGAGAAGAAGACACCCGTGTTCGCTCTTGTCCAACGGGAGGGCAGCGTGCGATCCTTCCACGTACAGGACGTGAGGAAGCGAACCCTTCAAGGTCTGATCGCCACACACGTGGCCGAGACCGCGCATATCATGACTGACAGCTTCTTCTCCTATCGGGGCCTGGAGAAGACCTTTGCCAGCCATCAGATAGTGGACCACGGCAAGGAGTATGTGCGTGGGATCATTCACACCAACTTCGCGGAGTCCTTCTTCTCTCTCCTGAAGCGTGGCATCCTCGGCACTTTCCACCATGTCAGTAGGGAGCACCTGCAACGCTATTTGCATGAGTTCAGCTTCCGGTGGAATCGCCGCGATGCTGAGGCTGGCCAGAGGACGGACGATGTGATCAGACAAGCAATCGGCCAAAGGCTTCTCTACTTGGACTCAGCAAGCTGCGCAGCATGACTCCGACTGAGGGGAAGAGGCTGACGTTGCCGAAGCACAGCATCTGTGTCACGATGGAAGGCTCTGACGCAGAGGGTGGCTGCGTGCGCGCTGATGACTTGGTGAAGACGGTTGAACGCGTGATCCGAATGCTGTCTCGGCTTGATCACCAAGCTCTAACCGAGCGGGGAGGGGCATCTTTCTACCTTCGTATAGTTGACCTGTCCTATGCTAGCCCGGCGAGGATCGTAATGGAGCAAGTCCTAGTTGATCCAAGGATGGACCGGCGCGAAGAGGTCACGCGTAGTTTCTTTGCCGTCATGGAGGCTGTTAGGGCGGAAGAGAAGCTTCCACCGATGGACTACACCCTCCTGAACGCGCTCGCGGACCTGAGTGCCCCGGTTGGCAGAACCATGAGGAGCCTATCTATCTCTGCCAATGGAACGCGGCAATCTGTTGACCCGGAATTCCGCGCGCGCCTAGCCGAGAAGCTGCGCCCCGAAGAAACAAGCTACGGATTCATCCGTGGCATGTTGGAGTACATCAACATCCACGGGAAGAAACATGTCTTCAAGATCTATCCCGGTGTTAGCCCGAAGCAACTAACTTGTCGCTTTGAGCCTGCCCTGCTTGTCGAAGCGCGCCAAGGCATCGGCAGGTTTGTGGAAGTGCGTGGCATTCTGCACTATAAGGCCGTGGCACAGTATCCCTACGCCATAGATGTCCAGGAGATGGAGGTGATGCCCGGCGCGGGTGCGCCAGACTGGATAGGCGCACGCGGGATGTTCCCCGACCTGACGGGGAATATGTCTACAGAAGAGTACATCGCAGCCGTGCGTGCTTCCGATGATTAGCACGCCAGAACTTGTGGTGTACCTTGACACGTCCATCCTCATCGCTTGGCTCAAAGATGAGAAGCGCCCCGGCGATGAGATGGACGGGGTGTACGAATGCTTCGAACGCATTCAGAAGGGAGAGATCCGGGCTATTGTGTCCTCGTTGTACCACGCGGAGATTGACATCGAACGGTATCCAACGGAGAAGCAACGAGACTTCTACCGGCTGTTGGCGGGACAGAACCCGTTAGAGGTCGGCATTGAGACCCGTGTCTGTCAGTTGGCAGGAGAGGTGAGACGGTTCTGTCAGGAACGGTCCAAGAAGCTGGGCATGGCAGATGCCCTACACCTCGCAGCTGCGATCCATCATAGGGCCAGCGAGTTCTACGTCTTCGATGACGCGGTAGAGAACCGGAGGACTGATCTTGTGGAACTAAGCGGGAGTATCGCCGGTCGCTCTCTCGTGATCCGCAAGCCGCCTGTAAGCCGCCCAAGGTTGATATGAGCAAACGCAAGAGCCAGTTGGCAGAGACGTTCGAGGAAGCCGTGAGAAGGATCGTAGCCTTCCAGGTGCCACTCCGGGAGTCGAGGAAGCGGAAACCGAGGGAAGAAGAGGACGAATAATGGGCCCAGGGCTTGTTGGGTGTGCGAAGTATACAGTCGCGTTCTAAAAAAGGTTTTCTCTGCGTCTCGACGGTGGGCAGGCAGTTCAGCGGGACTCCGTATGCCGAAGGCCCGCAGACCTGGGGATTGCCCCACGGGCTCCCAGTCGCCGGGGAGGACGAAGGGCCTGTGGCGCGCCGGGGTCCTCTCCGGGCAGGTCACCTGGGATGACCGAAAGCGGGCTGCAGCACCTACACTCCCCTCAGGAATGAACTGGCAGTGGACGACAGCCTCGACCGCACTCCTCTTCACCGGAACGCTGGCGGCCTTCACGGCGGTCAGCCTCTTCCGCCGCCGGGCGATCCCCGGAGCCGCCGCCCTGGGAGCGGCAGCGCT
>JAGUVP010000281.1 GCA_020062805.1 Candidatus Bipolaricaulis sp. | reverse complement strand
GGACGAACAGGAGAGCGTCGGTGGGGTTGGGGAGGGCCCCGTGGGCGGCGTGGGCGAACCAGAGGGGGTACGCGTTGTGGCCCTCCCGGTAGCTTGTTCCGTCGGCGTAGACGCCGGCGAAGAGGAGCCCGTCGGGGACGTCCTCGTCGCCCCGGTCGAGCTTGAACCCGGCGATCCCCAGGTCGAGAAGGGGACTGAGGAGCTCCTGCCACCACGCCGTCGCCTCGGGCGAGGTGAAGTCGAGGAGCGCCGCCCGCGGCGGATAGGGAATTCGACTCCGCACGTGATGGCCCAGCCGCACTGCCTCGGCACGCAGCGCATCGAGCACCCACGGCCCGAGCCACAGGATCGGCTGTACCCCCCGTTCCCCAAGCCAGACGATCAGCTCCGGAGCGTTGGGGAACCGTTCGGGATCGAACGCGAGGTCCGCGTACCCCAGCGTGCCGCCCGCCCACGGCCGATCGAGAACGTAGACGGAGCAGGGGATACCGAGGGCATCCATCATCAGGATGTCCTCGACGACCATCGAGTTGAACAGGCTCGTGTTCGGCGTCCCGTCGCAGAACGCGGGCAGATTCCACACCTCGTCCCGCCACCGCCACGGGCCGAACGCCCACTCCGGGGGGAGGACGGTCGTGCCCACGGTTCGGCTGTACTTCTCCACGACCTCGACCGGCGTCTCCCCGCCAAAGATACGGAACACGAGCTCCGGACCCTCGTACTCGATCGTGACCTGCGTAGGCGTGAGACGGCCCCGCCCATCGCGGCCGAACCGGTAGATCCCCGGCCAGGAGCTCTCGACGTAGATCCCCCATCCACGAGAAGAGACGAAGAACGGGCTGTACAGGGAGTGGGTGGGGAGGACGTACAGCCAGACTTCTTGCCCGCGCAGGTTGAACCCCGCGTCCCGGGGCGGGAAGAGCTCGTGCAGGATCCCCTGGACCGGCCGCTCGGTGAGCCCGTAGAACCCTTCCTCTGCCGTCACCCCGAGGGCGACCCCGAGCCGCTCCCAACGGGCCCTCCCCTCGACGGAAAACCGAACCTGGAGCGCCCCCTCCTCCTCCAACCGCAGCTCCACGTGCGCCGTGCGGCCGTCGGAGGTGCGGTAGGTCAGTCGGGTCCCGTCTTCATCTTCGACCACGTGGGGCCCGCCCACGAGGTAGACGCGGCCCGCCCAACCGCTCAGATACAGCGCCGAACGGCCCGCGCTGGCCAGCGAGACGAGGACTCCTTCGCCGTACGAATAGACTACCGCGAAGGGGGAACGGCGCACGTCCATCGTCAGCTGTGAAGTGGACGCCACGGCAAGCGGGGTCACGCCGAGAAGAAGGGCGAGAAGGCTTCTACGGATCCTGATCACAGCAATGAGGTTCGCCAGTCAGCGGACGTGTGTCAACCCCATCCCAGCGTTGGGCTGGGTGCGCGGACTGCGCCCAACGAACAAGGAGGGCACCCTGAGGATGCCCCCCTTCGACAACATATTCTGGCCGCTGGTGGCGTTGGGTCAGCGTGAGACCTGCACCGGCTTCTCCCGCGTCATGGCTGGCCAAACCAGGCGGTGACGGTGTGCACGGTTCCGGCCTGGACGGTCACCGATTTCGTGGCATCCGGGTAGCCTGGCAGCCTTACGGTCACGGTGTGGGTCCCCGCCGCCACCGGCAGACTGAGCGGCGTGACGCCCTTGTACACCCCGTCAACGTACACCTGCGCACCCGATGGCGTTGAGTTGACCTGGAGGGTGGCTTGACCGGTGGGCGGCGGGATCTGTCCCCCTCCGCTCGTCCCCACGCTGAACGTGGTCTGGGCAACTAGGGTACCTCCGCAGTACAGCAACACAGTGCGCAGCCCGAGGGGCGTGCCCGCCAACCCCGCGAAGTTCACGGTCTGCCCCGGCAGGAGCGTGCCCAGGACCTGGGTTGTGGAGGAACCATCCGGCTTCTCCACGCGGACGAGCGCCGAGCAGAGCACGCTCGACGAGACGGTGAACACGATTGTCTCTCCCAGCGCGTACAGGGGCTTGTTCGTCGAAATGCTCGCCCCTCCAGGCAGTCCTGCGCCGCCGCCTGCGACCGTGAACTGCGCCTGGGCAAGAGCGAACGGCAGCCCCACTTGGGTCTCGCAGTAGAGCGATGCCGTGTGGACTCCCGGTTCCGTCCCTGTGACACCCACCATCGTCACCCCTACCTCTCCAGCAGCATTGATCGAGGACATCAGGTAGTCGGGAGTGAACGGGGACACGAAGCCTCCTGGCGCGCTCACCGAAATGGCATAGCTGCAGGCCGGGGGGTTGAAGATGTAGAACTTGATCGTCTCTCCAGGCGCATACTGCGACTTGTCGGTGGTCAGGCTCGGTCCGGCAGGCGGCGGCCCTGCCTGCGACGTGGAGAGGACGGCGCGGATCATGATGTTCGCCCCAAGAGGAAGAACGGAAGACCAGTCTGGTACGTTGTAGCTCCGTCCGTCGCCTGTGCTCGTGTCCAGGCCGATCCACGGGTGGGCGGCTGCCGACAGCTGGACGTACCCCACGTAGAAGTCCCCCGTGGGCACGAACCCGTAGCCGGAAAGGTCGACGGTGAACCAACCCTCTTGGGTCGGAGTGACCACAATGGGTACATCCACCAGGCTTCGACTCGCATCCCACACCCGCACCTCGATCGGCCCGGCACCGCCAGGGCTGAAGCTGTTGATGAAGAACCGCGCCTCGATGAGGGTCCCGCCGCTCGCCGGCGGCGTGAATCGGACTGCATAGCCGAGCCCAGCAGACGTCTTCCCGCGTGTGCTCTCGGCCGTCCCATCGTCGTAGGAGATCTCCGCGGCCGCGGCTCCGGCAGCCGAACCCACAGAGAACTGCACCTGGGCGCGGGGCTGGCCACTGCAGAGAAGGCTGGCGGAGTAGAAGCCGGCTTGCGTCCCCGTGGTTCCGGTCATGGTGATCGTCATGTACCCCGGGGCGCTGATCAGCGCGGAGCTGAGGTCGGGCATGAACTGGACCGTTGACCCATCCGGTTGGTCCAGCATCACGCGGTACTCGCAGGAGAGGGGGATCGCGATCGTAATCGTGATCGTCTCCCCCGGCGCGTACTGCGCCTTGTCCGTCGAGATGCTGATGTCCGGGGGGGCCGCCGCACCGTAGACGGCGAATCTCGCCCCGTTCTGGGGCTCGAGGTACCGCTCCGTGGCGGAGACCATGCGCCACTGGAAGTCTGCCGATGCTGAGCTCTCCCGCCCTGCATCGAGGTCGCAGGAGAACGTCCCGCGGACCACGAGCTCGCCGCTGCTGTGACGGGTCTCGTTCGGCCTGAACGTGACCCACTGGATCCTCAGGTTGAAACCGTACTCCAGGACCTGGAACTTGCCGTACCTCCCCTCGCTCGTCTGGTAGAGCACGATCGTGCCCGTGGGGAGCTGGTTCCAAACGGTGTCGCTTCCGTCAATCCGGTCCCCGGACAGGGTCGCCGCCGCGATGTCCGCGAAGCCTATGCTGTCGAACGAAGCTACCGCCGAGAACGCTGACATAAAAAGAACAAACACCACAACCAATGACCCTCTCATGCTACACCTCCGACCGTCCACTCCACATCCACACAAGAACAAGACCGTACAAGCCCATTCTGCCCTTCCCTACACCACCTCCGCGGAGGGTTGACGCTCGCGTGCGGGGCCCCATGACAGCACATCATGGCGATTCCAGCTCATTCGGATGGAGATTACTATAGGCGTTGCTCCGCAGTCGGTCAAGCGCCTGACAATGTTTAGCAGATCGTCGTTGGCGCGGTGTAGCGACGACCCTTGGCTGATCGGGTTCCGCGGGGGAGAGAGTCACCCTCTGTCGGCTACAATCCGCCCGAGGAGAAGCCGATGGCAGACGAAGTCCGCGCTGAGCAGAGACCGGGACCGGCCGTCGGAGCCAGTGTGCTCCGACCTGATGCGGAGGGGAAGGTCCGCGGAGAGGCCCGCTACGCCGACGACCTCGCGTTTGCGGGGATGCTCCACGCGAAGGTGATCCGCTCGGTCCGCCCCCACGCCCGGATCGTCTCGCCAGATCTCTCGGAGGTGGAGGCCCACCCAGGGGTCACGTGCGTGGTCACGACGCGGGACATCCCCGGCGAGAACATCGTGCCCGTGATCTACCGCGATATGCCCCTCCTCGCCGCCGACGTGGTCCGCTACGTGGGGGAGCCAATCGCCCTCCTGGCGGCGGACACCCGCGAGGCGGCGGAGTCGGCGGC
>JAGUVP010000172.1 GCA_020062805.1 Candidatus Bipolaricaulis sp. | reverse complement strand
GAACACGAACCTTCGCAGGGGCCACCACCACGGGCTGCGGGCCTTGCCCGGGTAGCGCTCTGCAGTCAGCTGCCCATCAGCCGATCCGCTGGGCTTGTTGCAGCGTGGATCTCCCGGAGGCTCCCGTCCATGTGCAGGTAGACCTCTGTGCTGCGGAAGGTCGAGGGGCCACTGGGCGCCTGAAGAGCCAGCAGCACAGCTCCGTTGGTGACGAAAGTAATAGCAGTATGCCGAAGATGGCGAGGGTTCACCCCATCGAGCCGCGCTTTCTCCGCCAACTTCGCGGGAGGCGTTGGAGTATCCCATGTCTCTTCTTCTTCCACCTCGGGAGGGCAGGAAGATGCAAGTCGGGGCTATAACCGTGAACGCTAACCCGCCTCTGCGGGCTCGCCCACGTCCTGCCACGGGTGGTGGCGAACCACACCGGCACTGCCTGGGAGCTCTTGCGGGAAGAACCCCCAGGCACGTCGCTGAACGCCCTGCCGACTCTTAGCTCGTCACGCTCCGTGTTCGCACCCGCTGTCGAACGCCTGCCCTGCGATCAGGGCTTTGGCCCGCTCGATTTGGGCGCGCACCGCCCGGGAGCTCGTCCCCCCCTCCACATCCCGCGCCTCCACCGAACGGCAGAAATCGAAGACCTCATACAGGTCCTCGGTGAACGCGGGATGGAGAGCCCGGTATTCCGAGTAGGGGAGGTGGCGGAGCGAAACGCCCAGCTCCTCGGTGCGCCGAACCGCTTGCCCCACCAGATGATGGGCCTCCCGGAATGGAACTCCCTTCCGCACGAGGTAGTCGGCCAGATCGGTGGCGAGCATCCCGTCGTCCAACACCGCACGCATCCGATCCTTGTCTACCTTCAGGGTGCGGATGACTTCGGCGGCGAGGGGAAGCTCCAGGGTCAAGGTGTCCACCGCGTCAAATACCGGCTCCTTGTCCTCCTGAAGGTCCTTGTTGTAACTGGAGGGGAGCCCTTTGAGCACCGCAAGAAGAGCCACGAGGTGGCCGATGACCCGCCCGGTCTTGCCCCGGACGAGTTCCAGGACATCGGGATTCTTCTTCTGGGGCATGAGGCTCGAGCTCGTGCAGTACCGGTCGTCCAGTTCCACAAACCCGAACTCCCGGGTCGACCACAAGATGAGGTCCTCGGCGAGCTGCGAGAGGTGCACTTGGACCAGGGCCGCCCAGAACAGAAACTCCAGGACGAAGTCCCGATCGGAAACGGCATCCACGCTGTTCTCGGCAACGGTCAAGCCCAGCGAGGCGGCCAATGCCTCCCGGTCAATGCCAAACGGGTTCCCGGCAAAGGCCCCCGCCCCAAGGGGGCATGCCCGCGTACGGCGTTCCACGTCTGAAAGCCGCCCCAGATCGCGCCAGAACTTCCAGAAGAAGGACATGAGCCAGTGGGAAAACAGGAGGGGCTGGGCCCGACGGAGGTGGGTGTATCCGGGCATGATGACGTCAAGATGGGCTTCCGACTTGTCCACAATGGCTTTGAAGAGCTCGATCAACCGCTCCCGCAGGGACGTCGCCTCCCCAAGAAGATACAGGCGCACGTCACAGGCTACCTGATCGTTGCGAGAACGGCCGGTGGCGAGCTTGCCGGCCACAGGGCCGACCAGTTCCGTCAGCCGCCGCTCGACGGAGGTATGGATGTCCTCGTCGTCGGGGCAGATGGCGAAGGTGCCGGCCTCGAACTCACCTCCTATCTTCTGAAGGCCCGAGGCGAGCGTTTGCTGTTCCGCAGCGGTGATGAGGCCGGCCCGGGCAAGGGCTTCGGCATAGGCGAGGCTCGCGCGGATCTCAGCCGCAACGAGCCGCTGGTCGAACCCGATGGAGTCGCCGAACCGGCGGGCGAGCGCATCGGCCTTCTCCGCAAACCGCCCTTCCCACAGGACCATCGTCAGTCCCGCCTGCGATGCGCAGGCGTCGCTTTCGCCTCGGTCGCCATGTCCACCAAAGCGTTGACCTTGAGGGGGAGCCCAAACAGGTTGATGAACCCGGCGGCGTCGGACTGGTTGTAGACGTCATCCTTGCCGAAGGTCGCCAGGTCCTCCCGGTACAGGCTGAACGGGGACTTTCTGCCCACAGCCGTACACGATCCTTTGTAGAGCTTGACCCGCACCGTGCCGGTCACCCGTTCTTGGGTGTCGGCCACGAATGCGGCCAGGGCCTGGCGCAGAGGGGTGAACCACAGACCGTAGTAGACGAGTTCGGCGTACCGATGGGCGACGAGCTCCTTGCTGTGAAGGGTCTCCCGGTCAAGACAGATGGATTCCAGCGCGTGGTGGGCGCAGTAGAGGATGGTTCCGCCGGGGGTCTCGTAGACGCCGCGTGACTTCATGCCCACAAGGCGGTTCTCCACGATGTCGACGCGGCCTACGCCGTGGGCCCCTCCCAGTTCATTGAGCCGCGAAAGGAGCTCCACCGGCCCGTGGAACTCGCCGTCAATCGCCACCGGAACGCCCTTCTCGAAGTCGAGCGTGAAGTAGACCGGCTCATCCGGCGCCGCTTCCGGGGCCACGGTGAGCTGGAACATCTCTTCTTCGGGCTCGAACCAGGGATCCTCGAGGTGGCCGCCCTCATGGGAAAGGTGCCACAGGTTCCGATCGCGGGAGTACATGTCCTTGGGGGTCATCGACACCGGGATGCCATGAGCTTGGGCATAAGCGAGCGCGTCCTCGCGCGAGTGGAGATCCCACTCCCGCCACGGGGCGATGACGCGGAGCTGGGGATCGAGGGCCATCACCGAGAGTTCGAACCGCACCTGGTCGTTTCCCTTTCCCGTACAGCCATGGGCCACCGCGTCGGCCCCTTCATCTTGCGCGACCTTCACCATGTGCTTGGCGATGAGGGGACGGGCGAACGACGTGCCCAGAAGATACAACCCCTCGTAGATCGCACCGGCCTGCATCGTGGGGAACGCGTACTCCCGCAGCAACTCGTCACGCAGGTCCATGATGTAGGTCTTGGCCGCCCCGCTTTGGATGGCCTTCTCCTCGAGGCCCAGCAGTTCCTCTTCCCCTTGGCCGACATCGGCGGTGAACGTGATCACCTGGCAGTTGTAGTTCTCCTTGAGCCAGGGCACGATGACCGAGGTGTCCAGGCCGCCAGAGTAGGCCAGGACGACCTTGTTCACGCTCTTCTTCATCTCGTCTCCTTCTGCAACTTCACACACACCCCTCCCACGAAGGGGGGACGCCTTTCTTGGACAACGTAGGGTTGACAAGCCAGATGAGAAACAAAGGGGCCGAGCAGCTACCTGGGCCGCTTGCCTATCGAAAGAGAGGAAATGAACACAGGCGGACAGCCCGGGCGACTACCCGGCCTTACGCCTATACCGATGGGGGTAAGCACCTACCCATGCCACAATAGAGGACAATCTAGCTCACCCGCTCGGACGTGTCAAGGCCGATCTTCGCCACCTGCCGCCACCGCTGGACCAGCTCGGCCGGGGCTCGGGTACCCCTATCGGCGAGCGGCCGCGGCATCCCGGGCATCGGTCTTG
>JAGUVP010000232.1 GCA_020062805.1 Candidatus Bipolaricaulis sp. | reverse complement strand
TCCCAACCGTCGCGCCAGCTCCGCGGTGAGGTCCACACCGGCCACGCCCCGCACCCCATCCGTCCCGAACAGCTGGGGCATTCGTTCAGTCCCGAACGAAGATGAGCCCTCGGAGGAGCATCAAGACGGGGATGATCTCCAGCCGGCCAACCCACATGTTGAAGCTGAGGATGAGCTTAGCCGCCGTCGGCATGGTGGGGTGGGTGATCCCCACCGACAGGCCGACGTTTCCCTGCGCCGAGGCGACCTCGAACAGGAGATCGATCAGCCGCGCGTCGGGGGAGACGAACCAGGCGAGAAGGAGCGTTCCCAGGAGGAGGAAGAACAGCCACAGCGTGGCCAGCACAGCGGCCTCGCCAAGCCGACGGAACGCTACCGATTCCGACAGGGTCTGATTCCCAAGACGGAGGGGAATCAACGCATCCGGCGAGCGCGCCAGCCGTTTGAGCTGCCAGCCGACGCCGCGCACCAGAAGCAGGAACCGCATCACCTTGATCCCCCCCGCGGTGGACCCCGCAGCCCCTCCGATCACCATCCCCACAACGAGAAGCAGCTTCGCCGCATCGGACAGGATCGCCGGATCCGACGTCTGGAACCCAGTGCAAGTCAAGGCCGAGATGAACTGGAACGCTCCGTTGCGGAACGCCGCATCCGCCGGCACCCGACCCCACTGGCTGAGCGCGAGAAGGACCGTTCCGCCGGCGAGCAGAAGCAGGAGCGCCCGTGTTTGAACGTCGGAGACAAGGGTCCGCGGTCCGTGCTGAAACGCGTGGTAGTGCACCACGAAGCTGATCGCCCCTGCGATCATGACGAAGACCGTCACGAGCTCGATGGCGAGGGAGCGATAGCGCCCGATGGACTCCGGCCAGATCGAGAACCCGCCCGTGGCGACACCGGTCATCGCATGGTTGAGGGCGTCCCACAACGGCATCCCCGCTCCCCACAGGCCGGCCACGGCGAGGAACGTGTAGAGCAAGAAAATCCACCACATCGTGCGCACGGTGGAGAGAACCGACGGATGGATCTTCTCCCCCCTCGCTTCGGAAAAGTAGAGGTTGGCCGCGGTCATTCCCGGTCCCGCGATGAGGGTGATCATGAGCACGATCACCCCGATTCCTCCCACCCACTCCATGAGCGATCTCCACCACTGGAGTGTTCGCGGGAGAAGGTCCGGCCGAAGGGACATCGTGAGGCCGGTCCCGGTGAACCCGGAGACGCTTTCAAAGAACGCGGTTGCTGGATCGGCGTAGGGCACACCCCCGTCCTGTCCTACGGACACGAGGATCAACGGAAGCGCACCCAGCGCGGCCACGACGAGCCAGCCCACCGCGGCCACGGTGAGGCCGTGCTTGAGGCGGGCCTCGCCCGCCCGGCGGAACGGAAGATAGAGAAGGGCCCACACGGCAAGGGAGGCGAGGGCCGTCCAGCCCAGCGGCCACAGGACCTGGCTTTCCCTGAACGCGACTGCAACAGGGAACGAACAGAGAGCCATCACCCCCACCACGGGGGCGAGCAGTCCCACGTCCCGCAGGACGATCCGCAGATCCTTGGTGCCCATCGGTCTAGCCGGTGAGCTGCTCGATGGCGGACTGGGAGACGTGGCCCTTCGTGAACACGGTCACGTTGTCCCCCGCCCGGATCACCGTGCTGCCCGAGGGGATGACGAGGTCCCCGTCTCGCTCGACCGCCGCGATGAGGAGCCCATCAGGGATCAGGTTCTCCTTCCCCGCCTCGCGGAGGGTGAGGTCCACGAGAGGAGAGGCAGCGGTGATCGTGATCCGGAACACCTGCGCCCCCCCCGGCAAGGCGACGAGGTCGCGAACGTGGGGGTGCCAGGCGGAGTGGTACAGGTAACCGGCGACGATGACGTCGGGGTTCTCCATCACGTGAGCGCCCAGACGCCTGAACAGGTCAGTGTGTTCGGGGTTGTTGACCACCGAGACGATGGTCGGCACCCCGAGGTCGCCCGCTGCCGCGATGACCATGAGGTTCGTGGCGTCGTCGTGCGTGGTGGCGATGAGGGCGTCGGCCCGCTCCGCTCCCGCCTCGCGGAGGATGTCCGCTGACGCGGCATCGGCGTTGAACACGAGCACATCGTACCGGCGGATGATCGTCTCGGCCTTCTTCGAATCGCGCTCGATGACGGCCACGTTGTGACGGTCGCGCACCGCGAGGTCGATGATCGCCGAGCCGATGCCCCCCGCACCCACGACGATCAGATACATAGAAACGAATAGTACCGCTCGACGTTCCGGCGGTCCAACCTCGTCCTTGGCGTTCTGGAGCGGGTCCGTTAGCATGGGGGGGTGCGGACGTTCGTGATGGTCAGCCATACCGTGCCCCTCGAGGGCGAGTTCTCCTTGTCCGATCTGCCGGGTGGGGCAGGCCGTCTCGACGTGGCGTGCCGCGCGGCGAACGACGCGTTCCTCGTGTCCCACGGGATCCGCAAGGAGGTGGCGCTCCACCTGGTGGTTGGGGACCAGATCACGATCAGCCTGTGGGGTCTACGGTTGCGGCGCCTCAACCCG
>JAGUVP010000199.1 GCA_020062805.1 Candidatus Bipolaricaulis sp. | reverse complement strand
TTCCAACTCACCACCGAGCGACTTCTGTGCCTTCTCCTCGCTGAAGATGACTCGGCCGTTTTCCTCAAGCGTGAGATCGAAGGCATCCAGCACGCCCTGTTCAAGTGCCGCCACGACGACATCGTCGACTCGAAAGACACCGTTCACGTAGCCGACGAGCTTTCCCTCCCGCACCACCGGCCAGTAAGAACCGAATCCCTCGCCTCCTTGCAGAAGTGTGAGGCAGCTCGTGATGGTCATGGTCGTCTCGGCCTCGGCCCGTGCGAAGGCTAACCGGCACTCAGGGGCCGGATGACGCCGGATGTTGAAGCCCCGCACATTGGGATTGCGCTCCTCGGGCACGACCACCGTGAACACGCCGCTCGCATCGAGCCAATTGACGGCCTGAAACCCCGATTGAGCCCGGTACAAAGAGCCAGCGAGCGACGCGAAGTCCACGTCACCCCCACCCGGCACCGAATGCCGGGACAGATGCTCCGCCAGGACCGCCACCCCAGCGAGATGAGACTCCAAGTATGCAGAGAGTCGGATTGCAGCCTGCCTCGCCACCGTCTGAGTGTGCCGCAGGACAAGCTCTCGCCCGTGTGCGCGCTGGTCTTGCCACAGCACGAGCGACAACGCCCCAAGCGCGGCGAATATCGTGACGGGCACGACCAGCCCAAAGCGGCGGAAGAAACCGGGTCGGCGTGCAAAGGTGGTGGCTGGCGTGCGGGTCATGGGCGTTCCTCGATGTCGTGACGGTTCGACCTTGACCGCGATTCTACACGGCAGGAGTCCGTTGAGGCTAGCCTTGTGCCGCAGAGAATGTTCCTGGCACGCAGGCTGCCCCGTCTTTGGGCATGGACAGCGCAACCACCAGCCCAACAGCCTTCAGGCCGCCCTTCTGTCCCAACCCTAACTGCAAGCACCACAACGACTCTAGCCAACCCTGGCCCTACAAACGCGCCGGCTTCTATCCCCGACTCACCACACCACACCGTATCCAACGGTTCACCTGCCTGAGCTGCCGGCGCTCCTTCAGTTCACAGACTTTCCACACCTCCTACTGGCTGAAACGCCCCGACCTGCTGTCCCAACTGTTCATGAAGACCGTCGGCGGCATGGCCAACCGTCAGCTTGCCAGAGACCTCAAAGTGGCTCCCTCGACCATCGACCGTCAGCTGGCGCGCCTGGGCAGACACTGCCTGCTGCTGCACACCCGGTTGACCACCCACGCCCGACCCACAGGGCCGCTCGTTTTGGACGGCTTCGCCGCGTTCGAATTCAGTCAATTCTACCCCTTCGACCACCACCTGCTGGTCGAGCGTGATTCGAGCTTCTTCTGGCACTTCACCGACAGCCCGTTGCGCCGCAGAGGACGGATGACCGCTGCCCAGAAACGGCGCCGCCAACAGCTCGAACAGCGCCTGGGCCGGCCCGATCCCAAGGCCGTCGAACACGACGTGCACAAACTGCTGCAGACCGTGCTCTCGCAAGAAGCCGCCGCGACGGTGCGCAGCGACGACCACCGTGCCTATCCCCGCGCCCTGCGCCGGCTGGGCTGTCAGGTCGAGCACCTGGTCACGCCGTCGGTCGCACGGCGCGACGCCGACAACCCGTTGTTCGAGATCAACTTGCTGGACCTGTTGATCCGGCACAGCCAAGCCAATCACCGGCGCGAGACGATTGCCTGGTCGAAGCGGCGGCAGGGCTCGGCCGAGCGGCTGGCGATTCTGTTGGTCTGGCGCAACTACGTCAAACGGCGCTGGGAGAAACGGTGTCGGCAGACACCGGCCATGGTCAAAGGGCTGTTAGCGCGGCCCTGGCAGGTGGCCGATGTGCTCAAGCAGAGGCTGTTTCGCAGTCGGATCGCCTTGTGTGAGCGGTGGGATCGCTACTACCGGCGAGCGGTGCTGACCGTGGCGTTGCCGCACAACCGGGCCCACCAACTCAAGTACGCCTTCTGACCAGGCCCGCAGCGGCCCCAAAACTGCTCGACCTTGCCGCGACTGACGACATTCGCAGCGACACACCGAAACAATCTCGGCGGCACAAGCAAAACACCGGGGGGAGCGGAAGCCCCCCCCGGCTGTGCAATCTCCCGGGGCTACAGCCCGGGCCGTTCAGGCAGGCGGTCAGACTAGAAGTTGATCTCGCCGCCCAGGTAGCCGAACATCACCGAGTCCGGATCCCACGGCTCCCCCGGCCCGCTGCCGTCGGGATCGGCCGTGAAGTAGTCGCCAAAGCTGAAGATGCTGACACCACCGT
>JAGUVP010000116.1 GCA_020062805.1 Candidatus Bipolaricaulis sp. | reverse complement strand
CGGATCGCCCGTTCCAGCTCATCCAACGGCATCGCGAATCACCCCCCGTGCCGCGAGTTCCGACCGCACCAAGGCTCGCGCCCGGTGCAAGCGCGTTTTGACCGTACCAAGCCGCATCCCGAGCACCACGCTGATCTCCTCCAGGGGCAGATCATGCCAGTAGCGAAGCACAAGCGGGGCCCGGTACGACTCGGGCAGCCCCCACACCGCTTCGCGCACCCCTTTCTCCATGTCCTCGTGCCACACCATCTGGGCCGGGTCCGCGGCCCACACCTCCTTAGGCTGGGGCTCGCGTCGACGCTTGCGGAGCGCGTTCTTCGCCACGTTGGCGGTCACGGTGAAGAGCCACGTCGAGAACTTGCGCGACAGGTCGTACCGTCTCAACCGCTCGTAGGCACGCACAAACGCATCTTGCACCGCATCCTCCGCGTCGGCGCGGTTGCGCAGGATAGCCACCGCAATCCCGAACGTCGCTTCCTTGTACCGGCTCACGATCTCACCCCATGCCTCCAGATCGCCATTCAAGCTCCTCTGGAGAAGTTCCAGTTCCCCGGCTTCCAACCTCCCTCCTTCTGCTGCAATATACACCGTGCCAGGAACAGAGGTTTCGCCTGGACAGATGTCCGCCCACAGACGGACGGAACCGCGGTGCGGAGTTCGCTGTATTCTCATGAGAGAGGCGGGGATCGGGCTACGCTCGGCCCAGCTGTAATGACGAAGGAGGTCGGTATGCGCAGGATCTGGAGGATAGGTTTGGTTGCGCTTCTTGGACTCGGGCTCGCCGGGTGCGCGTGGTGGTTCCAGCCGCCGCACGCGGTGCTCACGGCAAGTGTGACATCTGGAGTGGCCCCGCTCAGCGTCCAGTTCGACCTGTCTGGGTCCACAGGGCAGATCACCAGCTACACCCTCGCATTCGGCGACGGCTCGACCCCGGCAACGGGAACCGATATTACAGTGGCCGTCGTCCACACCTACACCACGCCGGGTACCCACACCGCTACGCTGACCGTGCAAGATGCGCGTGCAAGAACCAGCACGGCCACGGTGACCATCACCGTCGGCGCGGCGCCCACGGCAACGGTGAGCCTGGGAGCATTCCCCGCGTCTGGAGAAGCCCCGCTCCCCGTTCAGTTCTGGGCCAATATCGTGGCCATCCCCGGCCGGAGGATCCAGCACATCGCGCTCGACTACGAGGGCAGCGGGACGCCTGACGACGAGGCGGATGTGGATTTCGAGAGCTACAACTTCTGGATCGGCAGTTACACCTACAACAACCCTGGAACGTACACCGCTACGCTTACCGTAACCGACGATGCTGCCCAAAGCTTCACGGGCACAGCAACCATCACCGTGACGAGCCCGCCGCCGGAGATCACCGCGTTCACCATCGATGGTTCCGACGTAGAGCCGGTTGGAGTTGTGGTCTCTACCGATGCGACGTTCGCCTTCCAGGCTCAGGCCGGAGATCCCTCGCGCAAGCTGGTGAAATGGGAAATCCGTTCGGGAGACGGCTACGTGGTTACGGTAGACGTGGCTCCCACGAACACGCTGAACGTGGTGCATGTCTACTCGGGAGGATACACACAGACCGGATCGTACACAGCAAGCGTGAAGGTGTGGGACGACCTCAGCCCAGCGAAGACGGCTCAAGAAAGCCTGGAAGTTGAAGTGACAGCACCCTAGAGCGCTTCACCTGACATCCGACCTTTGCGCTTTGCGGCCCCGCCCCCGGCGGGGCCGCTGTGCCATGAGGCCGAAGACGACGAGGAAACCCGCCACCCCTAGCACGGGGCCGTCCCCAAACCGCACATAGGGTGTACTGCCCGAGCGCAACGGCACATCGAGACGAACCACCCCTCTCTCCCAAGGAGGGAGCCGCCCAATCTCGCTCCCCCGGACATCCCACCCCCCGCTGAACCCCGTCTGCCCGGCCTGCACGAACGACCGACCCGTCTCCGCCGCACGCAGAGCCCCCAGGGCGTAGTGTTCCCAGAGGATGCGTGTTCGGGCAAACCATCCGTCGCTGGTGGGGGTGATCAGGACCTCCGCCCCCTGGCGCACGAGCTCTCTCGCGATCCCGGGGAAGGTTGACTCGAAGCAAACGAGGATCCCCAGCTTCCCCACCGGCAGCAGGGCCTCCCCCGGCGTCTGATCAAAAGGCAGATAGGGGTCGATAAGCGACCCCAGTCCGATCCTCGTCCAGAAATCGCGCCACGGGACCTGCTCCCCGAATGGAACAAGGCGCGTCTTGGCATAGGATCCCACTACCTCCCCCGACGGAGCGAGAACAAGGATTGTGTTGTACACGTCACCCTCGCGGAAGTCGGCCGTTCCCACCAGCACCGTCGCCCCCACCCGTCGTGCCGTGACCTGGAACAGGTTGATGTACTCGGCCGTTTCCAGAATCCACGGGAGGGCGTTCTCAGGCAGGGCGATCAAGTCCACGGGGGGCTCGATGCTCGCCAGGAGTTCGCGGTACACCTCGACGTGGTGGGGAAGGAGCCTCCCGTCCAGTTGATCACCCTTGGAGATGTTCGGCTGGACCAGGGCAACCGTGAGCCCACCTGTTTCGTGCGTACCGGTCGGCATCAGGCTGAGGCCAAACAGGAACAGAGGTCCGAGAGCGGCTCCCCCCAGCCACCGTGGTCGCCGCAGTCCCCGTGCCAGGCAGCCGGCCGTCCACGCCAACCCAAGCGAGAGAAGCCACGGGCCACCCATCGCAGCAGCAGGGAGGAACGGACCTTCGGCCATCGTGCCCGGCACGCTGCCAAACGTGAACCCCAGTGGGCCGACCGCCCTAATCGCCTCGATCAACACCCATCCCCCCGCCCACACGAAGGGACTGCTCCACCGCCCGGCCACAGCTCCGAACAGGGCGAGGAACGCCCCTCCGTACAGTGCCAGGGCCACACAGATCAGGACCACCATCGACCCCACGAATGGCCACAGAGCGGATAGGGACGAGAACTCCAAAGCGAAGAACGCGACCCCGAACGTGGCTCCGAGAACCACCCCTCGGCGCATCCCCACCCCGTCGAGGGCCCAGAGGAGGGGGACAAGCGCCAGCCAAGCGAGCGAACCCCATCCCGAGAAGAACGATACCCACAGAAGACCCGCCGAGCCGAGGGAAGCCACGACACGCGATCGCGCAGGCATCGCCCGACTATAATACCTATTGGGTGATCGAGGGTGCATCCTGTTTTCTTGCAGCTGGGCCCGGTCGAAGTCCGCTACTACGGGCTGATGTATGTAATCTCGTTCGTTCTCGGGTTCTTCATCATCCAGAGCGAAGCCCGGCGGCGGAAGCTGTTCTCGAAGCCCGACGACGTGCTCGATCTCCTGTTGGTGACGATCCCCCTGGGAATCGTCGTGGCTCGGTTGTACTACGTGGCCTTCCAGTGGGACTGGTACCGCGGCGCGCCGTGGGAGATCCTGTTGATCTGGCACGGCGGGCTGGCGATCCACGGCGGGATCATCGGCGGCGTGCTCGGACTCCTCGTGATCGGCCGGTGGAAGCGCATTCCATTCTGGCGCCTCGCGGATGCGGTGGTCCCCGCCCTCGCCGTGGGCCAGGTGCTCGGGCGGATTGGGAACTTCCTCAACGGCGACGCGTTCGGTACCCCGACGAACCTCCCCTGGGGGTTGGCGTTCCCGATCTCTTCACCGGCCGGGGCCGCGTACCCTGGCGTGCCCCTGCACCCGGCGATGCTCTACGAGGCGTTGGGGAACCTCCTCATCTTCAGCCTCTTGTGGCGGTTGCGCGTTCGCCCAGCGAGGGACGGGTTCCTGTCCTCCGTGTACTTCATCGCCTACGCCCTGGTGCGGTTCGCGTGCGAGTTCTTCCGCGGGGACGCTCTCATGCTCGGACCGTGGCGGGCCGCCCAGGTAGCGAGCGTGCTCCTGGTAGCGATCTTCGGAGCGTGGCTTCTCGCTGGCCGGCTGTGGCGACCAGCGCGCGCCTGACCGATACTCCTGACGTGACAAGCAACGACCTGCGCCAGCTGTACCTCGACTACTTCCGTCGCGAAGGCCACGCCATCCTCCCCTCGGCAAGCCTGGTCCCTGCCGACTCCACCCTCCTCTTCACCTCGGCGGGGATGGTGCAGTTCAAGGACGTCTTCTGGGGAAAGGTCGTCCCGGCTCACCCCCGGGTGACGACGTGCCAGAAATGCTTCCGCACCACCGACATCGAGCGCGTGGGGACCACCGCTTACCACCACACGTTCTTCGAGATGCTGGGGAACTTCAGCTTCGGGGACTACTTCAAGGCCGAGGTGATCGAGATGGCCTGGCGGTTCCTGACGCAGGAGGTCGGCCTGAGCAAAGACCGCCTCTGGGTCACCGTGTACGAGGACGATGCCGACGCAGCCAAGTTGTGGCGCAAGATCGCCCGGATGGATGAAGGTCGGATCGTCAAGCTGGGGAAGGAGCATAACTGGTGGGGACCCGTGGGAGATCGCGGCCCGTGCGGTCCCGATACGGAGATCTTCTGGGACTGGGGCCCCGAGCACGGGTGTGGCCCGGATTGCTCGGGACCGTCCTGCGACTGCGACCGGTTCAGCGAGATCTGGAACCTCGTGTTCATGGAGTACGACGCCCAGCCCGATGGGACGATGACGCCCTTGGCCCGGAAGAACATCGACACCGGGATGGGGCTCGAACGGATGACCGCCGTGATCGAAGGGGTACACTCGAACTTCGACACCAACCTGTTCCGACCGATCATCGAAGCGCTCACCGCCTCCTCTCGATCGACAAACACGGGTCACCGAACCCGAAACCTGATCGCCGACCACATCCGCGCCGTGGTGTTCCTGGTCGCCGACGGGGTGCGGCCAGGGAGCGAGGCCCAGGGGTACGTGCTGCGGCGGATTCTGCGACGGATGGCGCGCGCTGCGGACGAGCTCGGGCTAGAGGAAGGGCAGCTCCGTTCCTTGGTGGAGCCGGTAGTGACTTCGTTCCGAGCAGTGTACCCCGAGGTTGAGGAACGGAGGTCCCTCGTGGAGCAGGTGATCGCCCACGAGGAGAAGACGTTTCGGAAGACGCTCGGCACGGGGGAAGCCCGCCTGCGCGAGGCGTTGGCCGGGCTGGCCCGCGGTGAGAAGATACCCGGCCGGATCGCGTTCGAGCTCTACGACACCTACGGCTTCCCGCCCGAGCTCACGGAGGAGATCGCTCTGGAACAAGGGTTCTCCGTGGATCGGGCGGGCTACGAGCGGGAGATGGAGGCCCAGCGCGCCCGATCCCGAAAGGTGATCGAAGCAGAGGCTCACATAACGGTACGTGTCTCTCTGGAAGCGGAGGCCGAGGTTCTTAGGCGGACGGAGTTCGTGGGATACGCTTCCCTCGAGGTCGAGTCCAATCTGGCGGAGATCTCGGAGCCCGCCGGAGAGGAGGTTACGCAGGTCAGCGCCGGAGACTGGGAGTTCATCTTCAAGAGAAGAACGCCGTTCTACGCCGAAGCTGGCGGGCAGATTGCCGATACGGGATGGATCGAGAACCTGACCCGACCGGGACGAGCCGAGGTCCTGGATGTACAGAAGTCGTCCCACGGCACGCTCCATGCGGTCCGCGTGACGGAGGGCAAGTTCCATGTGGGGGATCGGTGCCGGCTCCAGGTGGACGAGG
>JAGUVP010000302.1 GCA_020062805.1 Candidatus Bipolaricaulis sp. | reverse complement strand
CTCCATCAGCACGCCGAGGTGGGCGAGCCCCCGCGCTCCGCCTCCCCCCAGCGCCACACCCAGCCGTACCCCGCGCTTCATGGCGGCTCGATTCTAGCCGGAGGCGAACTCCAGGCTGCTGAGAAGATCCGGAAGGAAGGAGGAGACAGAGACAATCAAGTGACGGATGGCGTCGGGGACAAGCCCCGACGCTACGCATTTCCGGGGTCCGTGGTCCGGGGTCCGGGGTCCGGGGTCCGTGGTCCGGGGTCCGTGGTCCGGGGTCCGTAGTCCGGAGTCCGGAGTCCGGAGTCCAGAGTCCGGGGTCCGTGGTCCGGGGTCCGTAGCGTCGGACCCTGCGTCCGACGGCCTTCCCCGTAGCGTCGCGCCTTGCGCGCAACGTACCGGGTCCTGCAAAAAAGAAGGGGGCCATAAACGCACCCCCCTGTTCGTTTCGTCTTTCGCCACACCCGCCCGCCCTGGCCGGGCGCCTCCACTCTTCTGAAAGTCTATCTGCAACTACTTTTTCGGCTGGGCCGGCTTCGGCTTATCCTTCTTCATGGTCTGTACTGCACCTCCTCGTCACCGCCCTACTGGGGGCAGTCGAGCGTACAGTAGGACTGTTCTCGTGGGAAGTCAACAGCCAACGAAGGGACATTTGTTACTCTCGTCTTCGGCCGCGGAGGAAGCGACGGGGGCAGGTGATCCCCGCCCCCGTCGTCCGATTACGTGTTACGAATGCATCCCCGCTCTGGATGTCTTCACATCCAGAACGTACTCCCAAACTACTTCTTCGGCTTGCCCGGCTTCGGCTTATCCTTCTTGTCCATGAGCAGCACGCACCTCCTCGTTGCTGCCCCAGAAGGAGCAGTTGAGCGGAGCATAGGGCTGTTCCTGAACGGAGTCAAATCCAAGCCATGGGACATTCGTTACCTCCGTCGGGGGACCGGGAGGCCGGCCGACTTGCCCGTGAAAAGAGAGAGGGGCAGATGAGATCTGCCCCCGCAACGCTGCAAACGTTCTTGCGCACTGCTCGTTGATCACGCCCAGCACGCACGGGCCAAACTACTTCTTCTTCGTCGTCTTGGCCGTGGTCTTCGGCTTGCTAGCAGCCTTTGCCTTAGCCGTGGTCTTCGGCTTGGCCGCAGCTTTCGCCTTGGCCGGTGCCTTCGCTGTGGCCTTCGGTTTTACCGTCTTCGCCTTTGCAGCCATGAGCAGCACGCCACCTCCTCGTCGCTGCCCCTGTAGGAGCAGACCCCTTGACAATAGGACCGCTGGCCAGAAAAGTCAAATCCCGTGAGGCGGGGGGCGTCCGTCATCGGCGTCTTCTCCGGTTTCGCTTGCCCACAACCCTGTTACAATCACCGTTATGACGTATTTCCTTCTTGCGCTGGCGGGGATCGGGGTGGGGGCAATGGGGTCGATGCTCGGCATTGGAGGTGGCATCTTCATGGTCCCGCTCCTCCTGCTTGCCGGCCTCGTACCTACCTCCCAGGAGGCGGTGGGGACGAGCATCGCCGCTGTGGCCGCCACGGGGCTGTCGAGCACGCTTGCCTACCGTCGCCACGGCGCGACGAACTGGCGCGTAGGTCTGGCGTTGATCCCGGGAGCGGTCGGGGGCGGTTGGCTGGGTCCGTGGATCTCTCAGCTCATCGCATCAGGCACCCTGGCGTTGATATTCGGGGTCTTTCTCCTCTACCCTGCGGCGGTTCTCCTGTTGGGAAAGCAACCTAAAGAGTTGTTCACCGGCCGAGGACGTACCGGAATCGGGGTGATCGGAGGGGCAGCCGTGGGGCTTCTGGCAGGAACTGCGTCCGGCCTGTTCGGCATCGGGGGCGGGGTGATCATGGTTCCCGCGCTCACCTTGCTGGGCTTGGATATCGTGCCCGCTGTGGCCACGAGCCTGTTCGTGATGATCCCCACTGCGCTCACAGCCACACTCCGGCACACGTTCGTCGGCCACACGCACTGGGATCTCGCTCTGCCCCTCATCGGGGGGGCGCTCATCGGCTCGCAGATCGGGCCTTTCGTCGCCACGCGCCTGCCCGCTGTTTGGTTGCGAAGGTTGTTCGCGTTGGTGCTCACCTACAGCGCCGTAGAGATGATCCTCCGAGGCTTGCGCTGAGCCTTACGAAACGCTCCGTATCCTTGACGTTCTCGGCGACGCACGTGCGTTGAACTCCCCCTCTCCTCCGCCGGCACCCACGACCCCCTCAGCGAACGACGAGCCACGTGCCGAGCGCCAGAACGAAGAGCCCGATCATCCTGGGGAGGTCTAGCGTCCGCTGGACCGCGCCGAGGAGGCCGAAGTGGTCCAACATCGCCCCAAATGCGAGCTGGGCAGCAATGGTCACGGTAAGGGTGGACGCCAGCCCAATCCGCGGGACCGCGTAGCTGATCGAGCCGACGATCACCACTCCCAGGAACCCCGCGGAGAGCGTGTACCAGGGAACCGCGCTCCACGCGGCGAGGTTCCCGCCGCGGAGGAAGAGCATGATCACCGCCGACAGAAGCAATCCCCCCGCGTGGACGATGAACACGCTCTCGGGCACACCCACCCGCGCCCCAATGACCCCGGAAAAGAGCGACTGAAAGCAGATCACCACGCCACCCACCAGGGCGATGATCACCGCCGGACTGAAGAAGACCATCCATCCTCCTCTGGATAAGCGCCCGTCACAGCAGACGCACCGTCCCTAGCGTACCCCGGTCTCCACAGGCGATCGACAGCCGGGCAATGCATAGAGTGGAAGAGCGGGACCGATTTGGGGACCGCCACACACGGACCTCGGTTCGCGGATCACGGACGACGGCCT
>JAGUVP010000097.1 GCA_020062805.1 Candidatus Bipolaricaulis sp. | reverse complement strand
TACGCCCCGGGATCCGCCACCCGTCCGTAGCGTCGGACCCTGTGTGCGACGGGAGATCGTCGGCGACGAACGGACGGCCGTCGGGGATGAACCCCGACGCTACGTAATCCCGGAAGCGCCCCGGTCCTGTAGCGTCGGACCCTGTGTCCGACGGATGCGTGGGTTCCGTCGCGTCGGAACTCCCGTCTGACGGAGCGGGGGCAGGAGAACCCTCGCTTCAGCGAAACCCTCGGGGAACCGCCCAACTCCCGCGCCCTCTCATGCTCAAGGCCGCGCGGTTCGTCTCTCCTCGTCCCCGTTCCCATCGGGTGCGCGCCGGTCGGCCCGGCGTAACGTGCATCACCGCGGGAGTCTTGACAGGGGACGGACGGACCGCTACCATGACCCACGTATCCGCCAAGAAGAGGAGGTGGTGTGTCGTAAGGAGAGGACAGAGGTGGTTGCGGGATTTCGGGATCCCGAATGTGTGTCGTAATGCTCAAACCGAAATTGACCTAGGTACCAAGGAGGATGGACAAATGAAGCGGGCTCTCGCGATTATGGTAGCGCTTTGTACCATCGGCTTTGCAGGCTTCTCTCAGATCAACATCAAGGGCAGCTGGACGGCCACGATGTGCATTCTGCCGGCCATTGACCTCACCAGCAGCCTCAGCCTGACCTACAACGTGGCGGGGTTCAACCTCACGAGCGTCACCGGGTTCAGCAACCCGGGCGTCGTGTCGCAGCGGTTCGCGCTCTCGGGCGTGTTCGGGCCGTTCACCATCACCGGCGACATGTGGTTCGCTGCCACCGTCCCGGAGTACATGGCGAGCCGGCTTGTGACCGCGTTCGACTTCGGCGGGATCAACATCGGCCTGAAGGTTCTGCACTGGGACACCGACTACAACGCCAACATGTTCACCAGCACGTCCGTGTTCCCGTACAACCGGCCGTTCCGTGAGTTCCCGATCCTCGTCGCCAGCCCCTGCGCCCAGACCGACAGCTTCGGGATGATGTACATCCTGACGGCGGGCGTCGCCCCGATCAACGTCCGGGCGTCGTTCGTCGACTGCTGCACCGGGACCAGCCTCTACGACCTCTACCTGTGGCTGAACAAGATCCCGCTGTGCTGCGGCATCGAGTACACGGCTGAGGTGCACTTCCTGAAGACGAAGGGCTTCGACTACATCTCGTTCACCGGGATCAACGTCCCGCTGTGCTGCGGCGTCTCCTTCGATGTCACCATCACCTACGGCGTGGACTACAAGGACCTTTCGATCACGCCGAAGTTCGCTGGGATCATCGACGCCTGCTTCACGGTGTGGGGCGACGCGGTGTTTACCGAGTACGTGTGGACCGGCATCGAGATCTGGGGCTTCAAGATCCGCTGCACGATCGCCGACTGCAACTACATCGAGTTCATCAACGCGTTCAACGTCAGCTTGGTCAACGCGTACTACCTTGCAACGCCGGACAAGTTCCGGACGGCCTGCGGCGAGTACGAGCTCGTGAAGATCGGGTTCTGCGGCGCCGGCTGCTGCGGCGGGAAGTACGACGTCACGCTGCGCATCTTCTTCGGCGACCTCGGCGGGATCTTCGACATCACCCGGTTCACGTTCACCGCGAACGTTCCGATCATGACGAACTTCACGCTCACCCTGTCCGGCACGATGTACGCCTCGGCTGACACGGCCTGCATCGGCACGGGCAGCTCTCTGTGCATCGGCTGGACGTTCTCGTTCTAGTCTAGCCGCTCTTACGGTACACCCACGGGCCCCGGACTCCGGGGCCCGTTTTTTTCCGTCGCCCTCTCCCCTCACCCCCCGGTTCAAGCTCTCACCGCCGAGCGCGCCGAGAACGCTGAGGACGGCAGACCCAGGTGTGGTCTGAACCCAAGACCTGATCACGGTTTCCTCGGCGCCCTCGGCGATCCCCGCGGTGAGGAGGTCGTCCGGGTTTCGTAGCGTCGGGGTTCATCCCCGACGCCGACGTCGGACACAGGGTCCGACGCTACGGACCACGGACCTCGGACCACGGACTCCAGACATGCGTAACAAACTATGAGGATGTCAAGGGTACGTAGGGCCGGTTATCCCTCCAGATGGCGAAGAGGACGTGGACGAAGTGGTTCATCACCGCCCCGAGAGC
>JAGUVP010000238.1 GCA_020062805.1 Candidatus Bipolaricaulis sp. | reverse complement strand
TGGCCCATTCGAGTACGTCCTCGGGGCTCACGAAGCGCGCGTCGCCTGCCCGCGCCCGATGGAGGTAGACCGCAAATCTCGCTGTCTCGAGCAAGTTCATGTGGAATGCGTCCGTGCCCAGCGCAATCTCCACTCCCTGCGCTCGGAACAAGGGGACCGGAGCCACCAGGCCCCCGTCCTTCGCGTTGGCCACCGGGTTATGAGCCACGCCGACGCGGCGGGCGCTCAGCTGCTTTACTTCCGGCTCCGAGACGAAGATCGCGTGGGCGGCCAGCAATCGCTCGGTGAGCAGCCCGGTGCTGTCCAGGATCTCGACGCATCCCATCCCGCTGCGGGCGGCCACGTCGTCTCGTTCGCTCTCCATCTGGGCCACGTGCATGTGCACCCGCAGGGAGCGACGGTCCGCCTCTTCCGCCACGCGCTCCAACATCCACGGTTCGAGGGTGTTCGTGGCATGGGGACAGAGCGCGGTTGTGATCCGGCCGCTGGCCGATCCGTTCACGCGATCCGCGAACTCACACGCTGCGGCAAGCTGATCCCGAAACGCTCCCCGGTCGAACCGGTAGTCGACGCCGTCGGCGCTCGCCACGGGGGGCCGTCCCAGCGAGAACCCGAGGACCTTCTGGCCGAGGACGGCGCGGATGCCGACCGCCTGGACCGCCTCAGCGGTCGCATCGGCGTGGTGGTACATGTCGGCTATCGTGGTCACACCGCAACGGAGGCTCTCGACGGCGGCAGCCAGGCTTGCGCGGCGTACGAGTTGGGGCGTGAGGCGTCCCTCCCACGCGAACAGGGTCGAGTAGAACACCCCTTCGAAGTCTACATCCTCCAGCAGACCTTTGAACAGCTGCTCCCCCAGGTGCACATGGCTGTTCACGAGCCCCGGCATGACGACGCACCCGCGGCAGTCCACCCGCTCCGCGGAGGGGAGGTGTTGGCGGAGCGCTTCTCCGACGGACACGATCCGCCCATCCTCGATCACCACCGAGCCTTCGGACAAGGCGCGCCGCTCTGCGTCGCAAATCAGCACGGCGCCTCCCTCCAAGACGATCCTCATGGACGGCTCCCCACCCCTTCCTCCCAGACGATGGCCCGCACAGGGCAGATCGATAGGCAGAGGCCGCACCCCTCGCACAGATCCCCGTGGATGAAGAACCTGCCCTCCTTCGCCTCGATGGCCGCGTAAGGGCAGATCCGGTGACACCGACCGCACTGAACGCACGTGTCCTGTACGATGAACGACGTTCGGAGCGGGCCCTGCCACACGATGTGCTCGTACTCATGCCGGGACGCCTCGTCGACGGGAAACGCAACGTGGGGGAGGCTCCTTCCCCGCAGGTCGTCCAACGAGGTTGCCTCCAAACCCTTGAGCAGGTCAGTCATCTCCCGGATCATGCGCCGCACTCCATCCGGACCGTCGAGGATCAGCGCGGTGCACAGACCCACACTCTGCGCCCCGCAGTAGATCATCTTGAGCGCGTCTTCCCCCGACATCACCCCCCCTGTTCCGATCACGGGAAGGCCTACGTAGTGTGACAGCATGGCCACGTGGTACAGGGCCAACGTACGGATAGCCTCGCCGGAGATCCTCCCGTACCCCTGTTCGAGGAACACGGGGCGTCCTGTGATGAGGTCCACATCAAGGCCGGCCTTCAGCGCGTCGATCGACGACAGACCATCGGCGCCGCAGTCGCGCAGTGCCCGTCCGAAGGCCACAAGGTCGTGGACGTTGCAGCTCAGCTTGACGGTCACCGGCACCGACACCCGGGCCTTCACGGCCCGCAACGCCTCGATCATCGGCCCAGGGTCATCGGCGGGGGTGAAGACCGAGAGCTCCAGCATGTCTGCCCCTGCATCGACAACCGGGAGGGCGAGTTCAGCCACCTCGTCGGGCGTCATGCCGATGCTGGCAATCACGGGCATCGGCAACTCCGCCAACCTTGGTAGTTCCTCCCGCAGCCATCGGGAGAGGGGGAGGGTTGAGCAGCGTTCGGTGTTGAAGAAGTGCCCCTTCCCGCGCCACAGGCACGGCCGCGGGTTCACGGAAGGTTCCACCAGGATCGTCTTCGTGATCGCAGCTCCGATCCCTGCCTCATACAGGCGGCGGATCGAAGCGAAGTCCTTCGTGGGAGGCCCCGATGCGGCAATCAGAGGCGACTGCAAGGACATCCCCAGGAACAACGTCTCCATCAAACGTCCCGTCACTCCGCCTCCCGAACGCTGATCGAGTGCGCGCCCAGCTCCATCAGGACCTCAGCATGGTCCCAGCCTCACGCGGCCAGAGGACCACGACCTCTTCATCGATTGCCCGCTCACGGACCTGCTTTCCGTACTCCGCAACCATCAACATGCTCCCGCCCTCGAGTCGGACGTGATGGTAGGCCATCTCGCCAAGGTACGTCGTATGCATCAGGATCCCCGGCAGGGCGTTCTCGGTCTCCGACGCAGCGTCGCGATCGCCGAGACGAAGCTCTTCCGGACGCACGGCGAGCACGGCTTCTCCCTCGGCCACAGCGGCGCCTTCCAGACGCACGCGCGGGCCGCCGTTGACGATGAACAACGGACCGGCCGCGTCGCGTGCGACGACGCCCCTGAGGCAGTTCGACTTGCCGATGAAATCGGCGACAAACGTGCAGCTGGGGGTCGCATAGACTTCGCGCGGGGCGCCCACCTGGACCACTCTTCCCTGGTGCATGATGACGATTCGGTCCGCCATCGTGAGCGCCTCTTCTTGGTCGTGGGTGACGAACACCGAGGTGATGTTCAGGCTGCGTTGGATGCTCTTGATGTGCGTGCGCATCTCCAGTCTGAGTTTCGCATCCAGGTTGCTGAGCGGCTCGTCGAGCAGCAGCACCGACGGTCGGATGACCAGGGCTCTCGCCAACGCCACCCGTTGCTGCTGTCCACCCGACATCTGTTTGACCCACCTGCGCTCCAGCCCGGATAGGCCCACAAGATCGAGAATCTCCTTGACCGCGTTGGAGATCTCGCGCATGGGCCAGCGTCGGACTTTGAGCCCGAACGCGACGTTTTCGAACACCGACATGTGGGGAAAGAGGGCATAGTTCTGGAAGACCAGCGCGGTATTCCTCTTCTCGGGCGGAGTGCGCGTGACATCCTTTCCTCCCAACCAGACCTGGCCCGACGTGGGCTTCTCAAACCCGGCTATGGTCCTCAGAAGGGTCGTCTTGCCGCATCCGCTGGGCCCAAGAAGGCACAGCATCTCGCCTTCTCCGACACTCAACGTAACGCCGTCGAGAGCTCGGACATCACCGTACACCTTCTCAACTTTCTGCAGCCGAACTATGTCCACGCGCCATCCCCCTTCGCTCAGCCCTCAACGAGCGGATCAGCGCATCGTCGAGAACTTCTCCAACCCCAGAAGCCTATCGGCCACCAGCAGCGCGAGTAGCGCAATGACCACGAGGATGCTGGAGATGGCCGTCACAGTCGGGTCGAGTCCGTACTCCAACTGAGAGAACAACCTCACCGGCAAGGTGATCGTGCCCGGTCCCGTGATGAACACACTCACCGTTGTTTCATCGAACGAGACAAGGAAAGCGAAGATCGAAGCCACAATCAAACCGGGTTTGATGAGTGGGAAGGTAACCCGCCGGAACGTGCGAAACACGCCTGCGCCCAGGTTGCGCGATGCCTCCTCGAGCGAGCGGTCGAACCCCACGAGACTTGCTGAGACTGTCCTGATTACATAAGCAGTGACGAGGACCAGATGGCCGATCAAGACACCCCTGAACGTGGCGGTCCATCCCATCATGGCGAGCAACCGGAGCAACGCCAGGCCAACCAGCACTGCCGGCAACATCAGCGGCGACAGGAACAGCGTTCTCAGCACCTCTCTCCCCGGGAATCGGTAGCGGACCAGGGCCAGTGCGGCCAGAGTGCCCGTTGAGACACCGATGAGAACGGATAGAGCAGCGATCTGCAGGCTGATGAAGAAGGAGCGGATGTACTCCGGGCGACTG
>JAGUVP010000121.1 GCA_020062805.1 Candidatus Bipolaricaulis sp. | reverse complement strand
GCACCCCGACCACGATCGCCACCCCCGTGATCAGCATCAGCGTTGAGGCCATCGAGCCGAACAGCCCGACGAGCATGTCGAACACCTCCGATGGAGGCACGGCCTGCAGGTTGGCGAGGCGTCCAAGCGCCTGACGGGTCTGGGCCACCCGCTCGACGTTCTCTGTCTGGACCAACACCGCGCTGACCTCGTCCGCCAGTGCGAGCACGCTCTGGGCAACCTCGAGCGGGACGAACACGAACGTGTCGTCCCGTCCGCCGGTGCGCGGGAGGATCCGGACGACCTCGGCCTCTTGCTGGGCGTAAAACGATAGGGTGATCCGGCTGCCCACGGAGAGGCCGAGCCGGGATGCCGCATCGCTGCCGACCACGGCTCCATCAAGGCGTGTAATGCCCCACTGTTTGAGCTGGAGGATCTCGTCCGTGGTGCCGTAGAGGGGGGTCATTTGGTCGTTTGCCCGCACGCGTCCCACGACCACGGGCACCGCCAGCCGCACGTTGCTCACCGCGCGAACATCGGCGAGTCGGTCTTGGGGGATGTAGGCAAGCGTGTCTGTTCCCTGCATCAAGGCGAGCGTCAGCGTGTACGGGCACCCCACGGGCAGAAGGAGGATGTGGGCCCCCAGCCCCCCGATCTCGCGCTCCAGCCCTCGTTGGATCCCCGCGCTCGACGCGAGCAGGGCGAATAGGGTGGCGACCCCGATCGCGATGCCGGCCACGGTCATCACCAGACGAGCCTTTCGCTTCTTGGCATTGGCGAACACGATCCACATGGTGTCAGACTTCTCCTCGTCCCAGGGGACCGCGCCGCCCCGGATTGAAGGTCACCGGCACACCCACGTCCAGCGCACGTACTCGGGGGAAACAAGGGCTTCGAGATCCGCGCTGAGGTGCACGTGGGGCGTCCCGTGGTCGTGGGGCACCAGGAACCCCTCGATCACGCCACTCCCCGTCTGGTGGGCGAACATGCACCCCTCCGTGGCGGGGGCCTCGTGCCCACCGCCGAGGAGGGCGTGGACCATGAAGCTGTCCACATGGTCGGCATCGTCGAGACGGTCGTGCCACACGAGCTTCACCGACGAGATCGCGCCGTCACGCCCCAGCGCCAGGAGCACGTCGAAGGCGGTGACGACATCGGGTCTGAACACATCGGATCGGATGCCGGTGGGCTCGACGACCACGTCGCGCGTCGCGAGGGTCCACCGAGGCCCACGAATCATGACTTCGGGGATGATCACTGCTCCGCCGTTCGCCTCCCGGCGGGCCACCTCTTCGCGGAAGCTCTGCTCGATCGCGGCGAGGCGTTCCGGTTGATCGAGGTACAGGCGGATCCGCATCCCGTCCTTCACTGGGAAGTGGTCCATCCGCACGACGGGCCGCTCGAACTCCCCTCCCGCGTACGCGGCGTCGTACCACCACCCGGACAGGCCGTTCAGGGAGACGATCTCGTGGGTGGCTGCAGCATCGCTCCACACGTACTCGAGCGCGATGTCTCCCCGTTCGGCGAGGTGGACGAGCACGTCGAACACGGAGAAGTTCCCCTCCAGGAAGAGGTCCGGTCGGGAGGTGCGGACGGCGGCTGGGTCAAACGACAGGGTCCTCACGCCCCGGATCTCCACCGTCCCCGGGGCCGTGGGCGCACGGCCCGCGTACATCCCCGGGGGGACGGTCCAGCCTCCCGCAGCATCGGGGAGAAAAAGCACGTCGCCCCCTCCTCCCCACCCGAGGGTATGCGCCAGCAGCGCGACCGGTACCGCCGCCGCAACATGGACAACCCTTCTCCACCGCTTGAACTCCATCCCCAACACCTCCTGCATCTCACCTCACCCCTACGCACCAGGGGTGGGTGTCATATCAGCCTTGTCAACGTAGGGCGCCGGTGTGGAGTCCTCCGGAGTGAGCGGTGGAGATTCGGCGGAGAAATTCGCGAGGGACTGGCCACCTGGGGCGAAACCTTGGGACCGCGGACCTACGGCACGCGGGCCTGCGGCGCGCAGATTCCCGCTGTCCGGCACGGCAAGGTGGAGGGTCGGCAGACATGG
>JAGUVP010000055.1 GCA_020062805.1 Candidatus Bipolaricaulis sp. | reverse complement strand
GACGTTCCTCGCCGTGCTCACCCGGTTCTTCATCGAGCTGAAGCGGTACCCATTCAACACCCTCTCCGGCTTGGCCACGTTGTACCTCATCTTCCTTCTCCTGTTCGCCGGGGCCCGCTACGCCCAAGGGTTGGGTGTAAACCTGTTCGGGGAGAGCCTGGAGGGACTGGTGGTGGGGTTTCTGGTGTGGACGTTCGCCATCGCCGCTTACTCCGACCTCTCCTGGGAGCTGATGCGAGAGGCGCAGCAAGGGACGTTGGAGCAGCTGTACATGTGCCCACTGGGGTTCCGGTTCGTGAACCTATCGTGGATCGCCGGGTCGTTCCTGACGAGCCTCCTCATGGTCGGGGCGCTGCTCGGGCTGATGATGGTCACCACCGGGCACTTCCTGCGGCTCCCGCTGGGGACGCTCCTGCCGCTTCTCTTCCTCACCCTGGCCCCGGTGTACGGGATCGGGTTCCTGATGGCCGGGCTGGCCCTGGTGTACAAGCGCATCCAGGCGTTCTTCCAGGTGCTGCAGTTCGTGTTCGTGGCCCTGGTCGCCCTGCCGGCCGATGCGCTGTGGGGGAAAGCGCTGCCCCTGTCCCTGGGGACGCGGCTCCTCGGGCGGGCGATGGTGGACGGGGACACCCTCGCCACCCTGCCCCTCGGGGACCTTCTCGCCCTGATCGGGACGGCCGCGTTCTACCTCCTGTTCGGGATCGGCGTATTCCGGTTGTTCGAGGGAATCGCCAAGGACCGGGGGCTGCTGGCCCACTATTGAGGTGAAACCGGACTTGGCACGCTCGGTCCGAAGGAGTACCATCACGCTGTACTCCCCGGTAGCTCAGTTGGCAGAGCAGCCGGCTGTAGGGGCGTGAACCGATGGCGGAGAAGCGGACGTACGCCGAGCGGCGCGCATACTTGATTCAGGCTGTCCAACGTCGGCGTCGGATGGTGCGGCGGCAGGCGATTGCCCTCAAGGGCGGACGCTGTCAGGTGTGTGGTTACGATCGGTGCGCCGAAGCGCTGGAGTTCCACCATCTCGATTCCGAGGTCAAGGACTTCGGGATCTCCAGCAGGGGATACACCCGAAGCTGGGATAAGGTGAGACAGGAGCTTGCGAAGTGCTTACTCCTGTGTGCGAACTGCCACCGTGAGGTTCACGCCGAACTGCAGCTTCTGCGGGAAACCGCAGTCGGAACACTGGGCGAATTCAGGGAAGCCTGCCCCGGTCGGCGAGAGGCCGATCGGAACGGTAATCCTGAGCGAAGCCTGCCGAAGGGGCGATGCGTAGGCAGGAACGTGCAGAGACTAGAGGCTGAGGAGCCCTTACCGATAACGCCTCACGAGCGCCCGGCGCCCTACCCTGGAGACAGGCGGGCGAAGAGATAGTCCAAGCCCGGCAGAAATGCCGGGGCACTTGTAACCGGCGGGCCGGAGGTTCGAGTCCTCCCCGGGGAGCCACGCCTGTTCAGGTCTGCTTTTGCGTCACTTCACGGACTTCATCGACGGCCGCGTGCCTTCGTGGGACCGTCTTGGCCCAGTTCGGCTGCCTTGCAGGAAGCCTTGCAGACGGTGTTCGAGGACGCGGCGGAGCGCGGCATGGAGCCCTCCAAGTGCCCACCCTTGCCGGAGCGACCCCGTGCAGGCCGATCCTGTAGCAGTTCAGGCGGAGAGGGAGGCGCCGGTGCGGTCAGAGATGGGCCGGCAGCATCGCGGATGTTGCCGGCCCGTTCGTAGGACTCAACGTGCCCTGCCGCGGGCACCAACCAGCCTCATGCGCTCATCGCCCCACCTGCGTGGGCAGGGCCGCCTTGGAGAGCACGAGGATCGCAAGTGGCGTCGCGTATTCGGGGGGTTCGTAGAGCGCACCGTCATCGCGACGGCTCGTCCCGGTCCAGCTCCCGTCTTTCTGCTGGTACTCCACGAGGTATCCGGCGAAGTCGTAGTACCAGCCCGCCAGGCCTGGCTGGGGGATCACGGTCCCCGGGAAGCCGTGGTGGAGCAGCGCCCGCGCTGCTGACCAAAGGTAGTAGTGGTGATACCTGTCTCCCCATCGTGGGTTCTCATGGTAGGCGTAGTTCCGGGTGAGCCAGTCTAGGCCTGCCTGTACCCGCGGGTCATCCCGCGGAACGCCCATCACCCCGAGCTCCCACAGGCCGGCTCCGGTCATGCTGCCGTAGGAGCTGCCAGTGCCGGGGGCCTGGTACTCGAACCCGCCGTCGAGGTTCTGGCAGCGGCTGACCCAATCGAGCGCCCGTGTCCACACAGGATGATCGGCTGGGACACCGGCGGCGGCGAGGGCGGCGATGGCGAACTGGGAGTTGGAGTTGTCGGACCATATGTAGGTGCCGCGCTCCTCCTCAACTTGCACCCCCGAGATGCCGTAACCCCAGCCGCCGTAGGCCCAACAGGACTGCCCATCAGAGCAGCTGAGCCCTGGGTAGCCGTGGGCAGCGTAGTCCTTGTCCTCACGGTTCTGGGCCTCGATGAGCCAGTCCGCAGCCTGGTCGATCACATCACGGTAGGCTGCGTTTCCGGTGGCCACGAGGGCGATGATCCCGAGCGAGGTCTCGTAGGTGTTGCCGCGGAAGCTCCCGTCCTCTCGATGATGGGAGAGGACAAAGTCGAGCGCGCTGCGCACCGTGGCGACATGCTCGCTGTAGCCGGCCTGGAGGAACGCCCACGCCGACAGCGCGGTCATCCCGACGTTGTTGGGGCTGGTGCTGTAGTCCCACGACCCGTCCGGTTTCTGGTTCCTGGCCAGCCAATCGAGGCCGCGATCCACGGCGGAGTTGATGGCCGCCTGGGTGGGCGGTGCGAAACCGGGGGCGGCAAGGCCCTGGAAGGTCACAGCCCTCCGGATCTGATTCACCCAGTCCCAGGTGTAGGTTCCGGTGGCGCTCCAGGTCCAGGTGCCCTCGGGAAGCGCGCATGTCACATAATCGCCCACGGTCGTCCCCCGCGCCCGGTCTTTGCTCACCCAGATCATGATCGTGGGCATGTAGCGGACATGGGGGATCCCTTCCTTGACCTGGACGTTGACGATCGCAGAGAAGGTGAAGGTCCTTCCAGCAGCAGGCTCCGCGAAGCTCCAGGACAACCTGTCGCGCTCGGGCGAAACCGTGGGGCTGGCTGGCGCGAGGAAGGGGCTGATGGTGGCCGTGGAATGGGGTGTATCCGCCGCGACGGCGATCTCGAGCTCCAGGGACCTGAGGCCCGGCTCCTCGATCGTGACCTTGAGCGTCACGGTCTGTCTGCCTCCCGGAGCGTCCACTTGCTCGGGGGTCAGGGTGTACTCAGCGCGAAACCCAGGTAGGAACGTCGTTTCCCCCGGTTCCAGGGGTCTCACTCTGTTCGCGTGGGCCCACACGGTCACACCCTCGGGGGTGTCCGGCGGCGTCCAGGTGAAGGTCTCGCCAGGCGCGAGTAGCGTTCCTCCAGCTATGGCCGGCTTAGCCGCCAGGAACGTGTACACCGGGCTGATGATCGGTGCCCCGGTGAGGTCGATGGAGTTGTGGCCGAAGAAGCCGGGGCGCAACATGTCCGTGCTCAACGGCACGTTGGCGACCGAGGTCTCAAACAGCGTCGTGTAATAGTACCAGGTGCCGAAGGTGACTGAGACATGGTTTTGTGCCTGGGTTGTCGCTACGAGCCCTAGGCCCAGCACAGCCACCATGGCCCACGCGATCCGAAGTTTTCTCGAACGAGCATGCCCAATACCGCTTTGCATGACAGACCCCCCTTGCTGGCTTTCAGCCGGCGAACGAGAGATGCGGTGCTCAGCAGTTGTGCCTGTCCTCTCACCTCCGCAGGCCTGGGGCAGGCGAGTGCGGGGGATGCGCGGGATATGCCGGAGAGCTGAAGATGGGTGCGGGCTGTGGGCGTCATGCTAGTTTGGCCCCGCGTGTAGGATGGCGGAAGGAACCCCCGCCCACCGCCGTTCAGCCTGAGTTCAGTCTACCCAGGTCCCAGGGATACTCAAGGCCGAGCACGCCCAGCCTGTGGTGCGCCCCTCCAGCGGAGCCACCGGGACGACGGACGTCACAGCGGTTCAGCTGCCGGGTAGTCGGCAGTCGCCACCTGCGAGTGATGCAAGCTTCCTGCCTGCGTCAGGGAGGCGCGCTCACCCCGCGGACGCGCTACTGCGGGTCGGCCAGCCTGAGCTTGGTTCTCACGGTCCTTTCCCAGTGCGAGCATCCATCCACGACGCGAGGGTCCGCCCAGACCCCTTCTTTCCCGATGCCTCGGTGCAACGAATGGTATGATCCGGGGTACATCTTGAGCGTCTTGTCCGGGGACCACACAACGTTCAGGTGGACATTATCGTCAAACCTTGCCGTCTGAGGTAGCTCCGCACCTGGAGCGTGGTCTCGCCGGACTGGCACGGCGTCGTTTCCTCGCTGCCACACCCTACGATCGTTCACATCCCACTGTCCTTCTGGACAAGCGCCGGGGATCTCGGTTGGCGACACGTAGCTGTCCCGTCCGGAGGCCTCATCGCGTCGGCTCAAGCAGGCTTAGGATCTCCTCTCTGGTCCAGGTCAAGCCAGGGGTATCGCTGACGGAGCTGATCACAGCGTACGTGATCTCCCGCTTCCTCTCGATCAGGCGTGTGAGACAATCCGCAACCGTGATCGTGCAACTCTCATCGGGGCTCGCTCCGAGCTTAATGCTCCGACCCGCATGCATGGTGAAAGGAGAGAGCGGCTACCGGCTGCTCTCTCCTTTGATCAGCACCAGACAGCCTCAGCTACCGATACGTATAACTGACGTCGACAAGAGCCTCGTAGAGCACGTTGCGGTCGGCATCGGTCATCCGGAAGCGCACCTGATCCACGGTCTTCGCTCCAGCTGTGATGGTGAAGAAACCGCTGAGGCTGCCCTCTCCCATAGGATGGAGTACCGAGCCGTGCATCGCCGAGCCGCCGGGTAGGCTTCCGCCTGTGAACGGCGTCCCCCAGATGTAGACGCCGCCGGGCTCGGTGGTCGTGTAGTCGAACGTGAAGGTGACCCGGTCGTTGAACTCCAGAGTGGCCGGCGACGGCGGGTCGAACCTGATGTTGGTGATCGAGTGCATCGCGAGTGGGTATCCTCGCTCCACGCTCACCACAGCTCGGATCATCATGTTCGCCCCTGCTGGGAGAACAGCACTCCAAGCTGGAATGTGGTAGCTGCGGTCCGTGGGAGTATCCCCGGTATCCAAGCCGATGAGTGGGTACTTGTCCGCCAGGGTCTGGGTGTACCCCACGTAGAAGTCGCCGTCGCCGACGTGCAGGGCGAACGCGGAGAGGTCAACGTCGAACCACCCGGTCTCGGTGGGCGTGACCTCGAACGGCTCGATCATCTCCACCCGAGCGGCGTCCCAGACATGGATGCGGATCGGCGCGGGCGCACGCACGACCCGGAAGACGTAGAGCCGCGCTGTGAGGAGTACCGTGTCCTCCGAGGGAGGGGTGAGGCGAACGGCGTATCCCCTGTCTGCCTGCGCCCAACCATAGCCAGTCTCGGGTATCCCGCCGTCGTAGGCAAGTTCGACCTCGTCTATTGCAGGGGCCATCGGCTCAGCACCGTCCGCGGCTTCGCCAACATCCCCGTGCGTTGATAACGAGATCGTCGTGTCCACCTGCGCCCGTCCTCCTGTCGCGAAGTGGAACGATGGACCCAGCGAGCCGTATGCGACAAGTGCGCTCCCTTGTTGAGATCCGAAGTGTTCCATCACCCGGCTCCACAAGGCCATCTCTGCCTCGCTCGCCAGGCGGCCAGGTGTGATCAGGATGCCCGCCATGCGGTAGCTGGTCGGAGCAATGCCCGCAGTGGGGATGCGTGGCCCGTGGAGCGTGATCACGTCACGGATCGAAACTGTGCGCACGTCTGTTGGCGAGACCACATCCCCAGCCCTCACACCACGGGGATCCACACCGCGAAGAACGGCGATCTCGGGAACCTCTTCGGGCGGGAGGAGCCCCCAGAGATAGAGCTCCATGGGCGGCATTCTGCGGTTCTCAGATGCGGACCCATGAAGAGCTCCAAATCTTGTCCACGTGATGCGGTAGGCACCATCCGCTAGTGCTTCGAAGTCAAGTCCCTGTAGGAAGCCCGGGATATTCACCGCGCCCCAGTGGCCGGTCCCGTCACCGAGCTCAAGCCGAGGATCAAGGAAGACACCGATTTGATGAGTTGTCTCATGCATCAAGGCCCCGCCAGTCGACAGGTTGAGGAAGTTCATCCCCAAGAGGCGCCCCTGGCTACCGTAGGTAGTCGTTCTGTCGAAGGTGTCCAGTCCGATCCCGCGCACGCTGTTCTGCACAGTGGCATGGAAGAAGTGATACGGGGAGCTGGCCACAGACGTGAACACAGAGAGAAAGTCGTACTCATCAGGGAAATGCCGGTAGAACACCTGAGCCACCCGGGCGAGGCCGGGCGCCTTCGTCTCCTCGGTCGATGGTCCCACCGCGAATAGGTCACCCTCTGCTCGTATGTTGACCAAGTGCGTCGTCGCCTGCACATCCTGGGCAAGGCTGTGAACCGGCCGGCGTAGCCCTGGGTCGACAAGGAAGAAACGTCCATCGGTCGTTGGTCCCGTTGTGCGCGTGCGACCATCCTCGCCCACAACCATGATCTGGATTCCGGCCCACCTCTGTGCCTGGCCGCGATGCTCGGATGTGATTCCTGCACGGACAAAAACACCCTCTCCCGCGGGGAACAACTCGAACCTCCCCATCCGATCGATGTTGTCTCCGTCAACCTGAAGGAAGCCGCTATCCATAAGGTTACGAGCTTCTACCCTGGCGACAGGTCCCGTGACGCGTACCTCGAGGGTCATCTCGTCTACACCGTCCGTGAAGATGGCTACGGGAGTGAAGCGTACATACTCCACCTGCACTGTGGACGTTGTCTGCTGTGCTTGCGCCTGCAGAGCTGACAGCATGCTGCCCCACCGGAGCACGTCTATAGGACTCGGCCACGAGGAGATCGCGACTACGAGCGCCGCGAAACAGCCCGCACCCGCTACCCCGATCAGAAGTCTGGTCCTCGACATCACTTCCTCCTTGCAATGTGCCCTGGTCACATCTTCGGAACACGTGCCGCACAGCCACCCCCAAGGTCACCGACGTGACGGCTCCGTCGTACCCGGTGAGGGCGGCGATCCCCTTCCCGGCAGTGAGGTCCCAAAGCTTGGTTCTCAGGGCCCCCGAGGCCAGCGTTGTCCCGTCCGGGGAGAAGGCCACGGCGTGGACCGACCGCAGGTGTCCGAGCAGTTGGCGGATCTCTCCACCGGTGGCCACATCCCACAGCCGGATCGTCTCGTCCCAGGAGCCGGTAGCCACGGTCTTCCCGTCCGGAGAGAACGCGACGGCATTGACTCCTGCCGTGTGGCCGACCAGAGCGTGAAGCGGCTCCACTGCCGCCGGAGACGCGAGCACCATGGCCGTACTCGTCAGCACAGCCGCGATCACCCCCACGGATACAGGCCGCTGGACACGCTTCCATGTGCTCCAGCTCCACGTCCGGGGCCGTGCCGCTCTCCCAACCCGCTTCCCTCCCGTTTCCCATCTCATCTGCGCAGCCTCCTTCTGTCTGCAGATATGCTCGCCCATCCGTAGGGCAACGGTCCCCTACCTCATCGCGGGTCGGTCACTCTCCCGAGGAAGAGGATGCTGCCTGTCGTGCGATGTCGCACCAGGAACAGGAAGGGCCGATCCGCGACGAACTGGGGCGGCAAGGCCGCCATGAGTATCCCTGTCACCACCGCGGAGGCGGCAGCGGCCTCTGTTCCGCGTTCGTCCACCTCGATGAACGCCTCGTGGACCACCTTCTGCACATACAGGTCACGTGTGCCTGCGAGCCCTGACAGGTCTGCCCGCAGCCCGCCGGTCTCGGGGTCGCACGCGTCCGAGAACGCCAGCTCGATCCCCATCGCCGGCAGCACCTCGTGGAGAGCGAGCTTCGAGCGCGCGGAGAACCTGGGAAGACCCACGAACACTTCGGCCTGCCGCAGCTCGCCGAGCCAGAAGGCCAGGTTCTGCGGGGTCAGCCGGGCCTCCAGCTCCCTCAGGCACAGCCCGGGGCGGGGAAGGATCACGACCATCGCCGCCTCGTGCCCTTCGTACGGGAGTTCGAGAACCTGGAGGTCCTCGAACGCGGCGTACAGGAACCTATCGGTCTGGGTCATCATCGGAACCGTGACCGTCTCCCCGCTCGGAAGGCGGAAGTCGGCGTCCCGGGTGAGCTCGGGCTTGAACTGAACCGCCCAGTCGGCGCGGAAGTAGATCGCGTTGCCGAGCACGAGCCGGGCGAACATGTCAAGATCCGATGGAGTCAACAGCTCGGCGATCCGCCCGCGGGTCTCCCGCGCAACCCACGCGTTGATCTCCTGTCGCGCGGATTCGGTCTCCCGCTCGAAGTCGACCTCCCGAAGCTCTGCGCCGTAGCGCGTCCGCGCCAGGTCCAGGAACTCCGTCAGGAATCCGAAGCCTTGCTGACCCCATAGGCCGTTCGCCAGGGCAAGCTCGTGGTGCCTCCCGGTTCTGCGGATCGCGGCAAGCACGGCCTGGAAGGCGTAGTGCAACCGTGCATCGGGCAGCGTGAACCGGAGGACCTCGGCCATCTCTGCAGCGGTCTCGCCTCGCGCGCCGGCATAGGTCATCGCCAGCGCGGCGGAGATGCTCAGCGGCGAGAAGATCAGGTTCTCGGGACCCGCCCGGAGGTGATCGTACAGCGCCAGGGCGAACGTGGTGGTACCGGCGACAAGCTCTGCCCCATCGTCGCCCTGCAGGTGAACCTCCACGACGCGCACTGGCGTTCCCCACATGTGGATCGTGACCGCGTCCGGTTCCGGCTTGACGGCGAACACCACCCTGAGGTGGTCGACCTGGAACCGTACATCGAGGTTCAGCGGGAGGTACTCTGTGCCGTCCTCGGCCACGATGCCGTAGAACCCGCCCGCGAGGGGGATGTGCCGCACGGTTCCTGCTCCCACGATCAGGTCGCTCTCGTTGGCACAGCCGGCCCCCCAAGCGGCTCCCGCCACCATGAGCAGACCCAGACCGACCATCATCCCATACCGCAAGGCTTGCCTTCTTCTCATCGCCGCCCTCCGTCTTGCGCGTGCCCCAGTGTCCAGGACCGGCGAGGGCGGTGCTGGTCTGCGCCACCCTCGCCGTGTCCATCACCGACCATCGGGGTTTCTGCCCCCGCCTGATGAGCGAGACCAGCAACCCCTCAGGGACCTAGTTCCGCCTCTGGGTTACGGTGAACTCCTTCCCAGCTATGGTCACCGTACAGAAGCGCGTTAGGATGAGCGCATCATTTCGCTCAACCGTCACCGTGACGGTTCCGCTTCCGGTTCCACTGCTTGGGCTCACTGTTACCCACGGACAGGGGCTCGTCGCCGTCCACGAGCAGTTCGCCTGCGTGGTCACGCTCACGACCACGGTACCGCCGAACCGGCTGAAAGTTGCCTCGGTCGGGATGATCGAGTACGTGCATAGCACAGGCAAAGGCGAACCCTGCGTGACAGCGAACTCCCTGCCGGCGATGGTGAGCGTGCACGTGCGCAGCCCGAGAGGAGGCATACCCGGCAGCGAAGGCATGGGTTGTGCGGTCACGATCACGGTTCCGTTTCCGGTTCCGCTGCTCGGGCTCACCGTTACCCACGGACACGGGCTCGTCGCCGTCCACGCACACCCCGTCGGCGCGCTCACGGCCACGGACACACTGCCGCCCGTGTTCGGGAATGTATGGCTGGTCCGATTGATCGAGTACATGCATACCACCAGACCGCCCACGGAGAAGGTCGTCTGGGCAACCGCCGCGTAGTCGCAGTAGAGAGTCACGGTGCGCTGCCCAGGAGGCGACCCCGCACCTCCGCTCACCCGCACCGTCACCCCGGGAACGAGCGCGGGAAGTGCGGTATCGACGTAGGTGTTGTCTGGCTTATGCACGCGGAAGAACGCCGAAGCACACGGTGTCGGAGAAGAGATCGTGAACACAACCGTCTCGCCCACGCTGTAGGCCGCCTTGTCCGTGCTGATGCGCGCCCCGGTGGCGGGCTGCCCGTTCAAGGTAACCGTGATCGTCTGCGTCACGAACGGGAATACAACGACGGTCCGCGACCACACAGGGGTCAACCCACTCCACAGCTGAACGGAGTGGATCCCGGCTGGGAGGGAGACCTCGATAGGTGTCATGCCTCGGTACGTGCCGCCGATGTAGACGCCGAGGCCCGGGGGCACAGAGAGGATCCGCAGGCCGCCTTGCCCGACAACTCCGCCCATCAGATCGGCGTGGACGTTCTGAACACCGCCGGCCATGACCTGGACCGTCGTGTTGTAGTCCTGGAGACCGGCGAGGCGGACGGTTACGTTGTAGCTCCCCGGCGCCAAGAGGATCTCGAACGGCTGCCACTGCGGAGTGACCCCTCTCGGCGGCCCGTTCACGAGCACCTGGGCCCCCGCGGGATTAGACGTCACCCTGAGGGTGCCGTGTTGCACCACGGGTGTCCCCACGATCTGGTAGCTTGTGAAGTTGAACGCTTGCCCGGTTCCCGGGGGCAACTGCTGCCCGAGCCAGCTCAAGAACTGCTGGCTCCAGTCGCCTGGGCTCAGGTGCAGCGAGGGGAAGGGAATGTGCGCGTGCGGGCCCACCCCGGGCAGAGGCGCCGACAGGGCCATAACCTGCATCCACTTCCAGCCCTCGGGTGGCTGGGCCTGGAGCCTGTACTGCCTGCCTGGCGTGGGTATCGTGTGGTTGCCTGCAGAGAAGTAGTTGTTCGTGTCATGGGGGTTCGGGAACAGCTGCTCAATGCGAGCGGCGGTCGGGCACACGGTCCACACGTAGATGTAGGCCGGTTGGTTGATCTCGAAGTAGATCGCGCCCGTTTCCCCGAGCACATAGGCCACCTTGTCCATACGGATGCTGGTCTGTGGCTCGTCCTCCGCGATGCCCATGAAGAAGAGCACCGTGGGCACTGCGCCCTCGGCTGCCGGGTGATCGGGGGTGATGATCCCCGCCGGCGGCTCCTGCGGAGGACCTCCCTGTTGGCCATGCGCACACGCGCCCACCGAGCCCAGCACCAGGCCGAGCAGGATGAGTCCCCGAAGCCATCTTGTCCGCGTCTCACGAATGCGTTCCATGCTGACACCTCCAGGATAGGTTCTCGTCGGTCACGCCGTGTTCCGGATCGCCCCTCCCCATCACCTCCTACTGCATCGGGGTCCATCCGAACCAGCAGGAGTACGTCACCTGTGGGGCGACCCCGTAGAGGCAGGCGGCCGCCACCGGCCCCCGCCAGATGGGGCGGTGTCGCCAGCGTGATGCACACGGCGCGATGCACACCCGTGTGCCGGCCAACTTGAAACCACCATACAGTGCGGCCACGGGCCAGGACCCGAGAGGCTGTTCTACCGGATGTTCCGAGGGGTTGACACCGGGACGGTCCTACCACGCGCGTCCCTCCGGAGCGAAGCCGCTCACCCTCGGGACGGGCCAGCCCCAGCGAGGGACGGACGGCTGGCCTTCCGGTCTCACGGCGAGCCCGCTACGCTTGCAGATGTTGATCTGGAACGGAACATGGACCGACGACGTGTGGTCTTGATTGCCGAAGACTCTGAGAGGGATGCCGAGGTGGCGATTCAGGTATTCAAGGAGCCGCCTCGGTGGCAGGTGGTGTGGGTAGAGGATGGCGTGGCCGCCCTTGAGGTGCTGCGGCACAAGGGGAAGCACGCGTCCACACCGGTGCCCGACCTTCTCATCCTCAGCATCCAGATGCCGAGGATGAGAGGACCCGAGGTCCTGTGGCGTGTGAAGCAGAGCCCCGAGCTTGCGAACCTCCCTGTCGTGATGTGGTCGGTCTGCGACGACGAGTACCAGATCGAGCGCCTGTACCAGATGGGCGCGGCTGCCTACGTAGCAAAGCGCGTGGATCGGGAAGAAGAGGCAGAGCAACTTCGGGCCGTGCGGCGGTTCTGGGACGTGGCAGCTCTTCCCCAGTGCCGGGCCCCTGACACGCTCTCCCTCCAAGGAGACCGCGCACACAGCCGGTAGAGTCCGGCGACACGCTTCCCCCGCGCCGAGCGCGGCCAAAGCGGGCGTTGGGACTTCTGGGAGCTCCCTGCCTGTCGAGATGCTGACTGCCGATGGACCTCAAGCACTGTCCTGCACGCACGCGCTCGCCCGTTCCGCAGGCAGGATCAGGCCATGCCGGGTTTGAGAGTAGTCCTCTAGGGGTAGCAGACCCCACAAGAGCCTTCCCATCTGCGTTTCAGGAGACAGGAGCTCAGAGGATTCGAACTGCCTGCAGGACACCTGGCACAAATCCCCCGCTCACCTCGTGGCCGGGTTCAGGTGAAGAACCCTCCGGTGAACCCGGGGCGATCCAACGGGATGGCAAGGCCACTCAGTTCAGTCGCGTGGCCAGCTGCCCTATCCTGAAGATGTTCGAGGTCCCTCTTGTTGGATCGAAGAGATCTCGTCGTTCCTTGCCCTGTCCTGCTCCACGGCCCAACGGTCTTCCGCCACTTGGAGCTCTTTACGTCGCTCCACCAGTTCGGTCTGGACCCGAGCCTTCGCAGCGGTGGCCGCCTCAAGCCGTCCGGGTATCGCCGCAACCTCGGACTTTGCTGCCATCTCCCTGTCGGATCTTCTCGGGAGCCGGAACCCTTGGACGAAGTCGTGCATCAGCATTTCCAGTCTGTGTTCCAAGCTTGTTGTTGCCACGCACGCTCGGGCCACGTCCCCTTCCCCTCTTCTGACTGCCTGGCGTGCTGCGTCCAGGTACGCGGGCGTCACCTCTCTTCTGTTCGCTGCTCTAGGCATTGTCAGCTCCCTCCACCTTTCCTAACCTTCTCTCAGCGAGGCGGGGGCCCACTTCACAAGCCAGTCCAGCACAGACTCATGGTTAGCCCCAGCTTCGGTCCGCTCAGGAAGCAGCTCCACCCCTCTTCTCGGACGTCCATTGTCTTCTCTGCTCAGCATACGCCCTATGCAGAGAGACACCCCGTTCTGCTCCTATCCGCAGTACGGCCGACTCCAAGGCGCGCCACACCCAGGACAACGCCTCCGCTTCTTCCAGAGGGAACTCAACGGCTCCGCTGCTTGCGTGCAGCCGGTCCATTGCTGCAGCCAGTGCACCCTTAGACTCCTCAACAGCCTTCATGTACTCAGGAGAGTGCTGAGCTTCTCTCAGTACCGCCGCTGCTTCCTCGTCACAGGTCGTGCCTGGCTCATCCAGTCTGAGCATCCACTCGCCGCACCACGCGGTCCCGTGTGTTTCCGGCCAACAACCACAACCCTCATCGGAGGCGTTCTGTGGGGCCGCGCGCCTGCACTCGCCGTGGTCGTCGCCTTCTTCGCTCGCCCACCATGTGCAGTTCTCGCACACCTGCTTTCTCTGATCCACCATCTCTTCCCTCCAGTTGGCCCTCTCCCCGCCGTCTAGAGCGGGTGGGGGCCTCGCACATGAGCATCAAAGGACCCCCACGAGTCCATCTGCCACAGAACGCGTGAGACTCCCCCAGTTAGCACTTTGGTCATGTTCCCCTGCTCGCCCGGTCCTGCCGCCGGCTCGAAGCACGAGCTGCAGACCTCTTCGCCTTGGATGTGGCAAGAGAAGACGAATCCCGCTCTGTGGTTGCAGATCCAGGGTTGGTGTCTGACCGAGAGCCATCCGCGGCTGCCCCAATGAACTCGAGGAACTGCGCGAGTTTCTCCGCGACGACCCCCTCGTTGAGGGCATAGTAGCGCACCGGATGCGCGGGCCGAAACCGCACAATGCCATGCAGAGCCAGAAGCTGGAGGTGTCGGGAAACAGTGGGCTCCTTGAGCCCGATTCGACTCGACAAGTCCTCTACCGACAGCTCGCCCTGTTGAGCCAACATCTGCACGATCCGGTTGCGCGACGGGGCGCTGAAGCACTTGAAGAACGAGGCGTACTGGTCTGTCATGTCATCCATTCCTCCCTAGCGACGTATTCATGCGACAGCCCCGCTTTCCCGGAGACCCTTGACAAGCGGCGCTACATCACGTATTGTATGCACAGATAGCTCAGTGCGCAAGTGCACCTATACACCATCGTCTAAGGAGGTGGCAATGCCCAGGATAGGTCTCACAGACATAAGTCTACTCAGTATTGTCAGGTCGAATGCCATCGCTTTTCTGGGCGTGGCGTTTCTGATGGGGCTGTACGCCACCGGCCCGTGTTTTCAGTGACGTACGGGACGGGTTCGGAAGGGCGTGAAGGAGGTGAGGTGGTGCACGGAGGGCGTTCACGACGGGAGGCAGTGCGTGCGGGACCACGGCGACGTCGGAACCTGGCTCATGGGGATGACACCGGTGTCTCGTTCTGGACGAGAGGTGCTGTGTTTTCAGGGTCGGATCCGATTTCCACGGACAAGAAAGGGAAGCGGGAGCGAACATGAGGCTGTTAGGCGTTGTTCTGGTGATCTTCGGAGTCATCGCGCTTGTGTACCAAGGCATCACGTTTGTTGTTCCGAGGGACAGGGTTGATCTGGGCATCTTCAAGATCACGGTCTCGGAGACCCGGTCGATTCCCCTACCGCCGATCGTTGGCGGCCTGGCATTGGTCGGCGGGATCGTGCTCATCGGACTGAGTCGCCGCGGGGGAGTGTAGGTGGCGGATCGCGTTGAGGGAGATCCTCGACCAGAGCTTGGCAGGTGCGTTCAAGACACGAACGTGTGAAGCGTTGGGCAGTGCTAAGGGTAGATAGGAGGAGGCAGACATGCGTGCAAGACTGATGTGTGCAGTGTTGGCCGCTGGCGCGTTGTTCGCGGTGGCGGGCGGGGCGAACCTTTCGCTGTGTGACTACGTCTCTCCGGAGACGTCCCTTTCCCATATGAGTCTCTCGTTTGCCTATCGGTACTACGAGGGCGCATTCGGTACGGACACGGACGTCAACGCAGGCAAACTGAGACTGGATTACGGGAATCTGTGGGACACAAGGGATTTCGGGTACACGTTGGAGGCGTTCGGAGAGCTTTCGCTTCAGAACCTGCGCATCGCCAGCGGATTGGGAGATGCGCTGGGCACGCTCCGCTTCTACCTGGAAGGGGAGAGGCCGGTCTTCGCGTTCGGTGGTGCTCACCTCTACATGGACACCGGGGACGCGTCGCCGGGACTTCAGGTGAACGTGGGGCTCGGATACGGGCGCTTCTCTGACGTGACACCGCTCGCCAAGGCGATGCGCATCCAGAAGATGCTGATCAGCCGTGGAACTCTGAAGTCTGCACTCCCAGAGTCGGTGCTCATGGCGATGGCGAAGGAGATCGGCCGAAGGGCGGAATACGCGGCCGTTGCTGATCTGGTGGATGCTCTGGTCAAGGAAGTCCAGAACGCGGCTGGCGTTCTGTTGGATCCTCGTGCCGTGTTGGCTGTTGAGGATCAGGTGCTCGTCGCCGGAGCGAGGCGGTACTGCGGCTGGGCGGCACAGATCGGCATCGGCTACACGGTTGCCGATCCGCTCGACGGGCCGCGCGACTTCCTGGTGACCGGCGAGTTCGACATGGCCCTGGCTCCTGAGGAAGCGTCGCAGATCCTGTTCCGTGCGAGGCTCAGCGGGCCGATCGACATCTTCAACACGCATCGGCTGGGGCTGACGGTGTCGTACGAGAACGTTCTGGGACCCGCGAGCGTCCTCAACGCACGGTTAAGCGCGACCCGCGTTCAAGTTGCGGGCGCGGAGGCGCGCACTTCTCTGTCTGCCTCATTGGGGTGGTCCGTCACGGTTGGCATGACTGCGCTGTCCGTGCAGCTGACGCTTGCGTACCCAGCGGGCGCAATCCGTATCTCAAAGGACATCAGCATCTCCGTGGTGATGGTGTTGCAGTAGAAGCCCGCCGGTGGGCTCGGAGGAACCTCTTTCCTACCTAGGAGGAGTTCCTTCGAGCCCACCACCACAAGCAAGTACACCGAGGGAGGTGCGGCGATGCACACACACGTTCTACTTGTGATAACAGGGATTGCCCTATCGGCCATCTGGCTGATCTCCTACAGGCGGATGCCCGTCGAGATGATCGTCAGGGTCGAGGGCTACAGGGCAGGGGGCCGACGAAGGCCTGTAGCGAGCGACGAGCGCGGGGAGGAAAGGCGATGAACATCTTGGTGTTGCTGATAGCGGGGATTGCGCTTGCCGTTGTGTTCCTCACCTTCTACTTCGTACCTGTGGGGTTATGGATCTCGGCGCTTGCCGCGGGGGTCCCGGTGGGGCCCGGGACGCTCATCGGAATGCGCTTGAGGAGAGTCAGTCCGGGCAGCGTGATCGGACCGATGATCGCCGCCTGGAAAGCAGGGATCAAGTTGTCCGTTTCTGATCTGGAGGCACACCATCTTGCGCGTGGTAACGTGGACCGCGTGGTACGGGCGCTGATCTCAGCGGACAAGGCTAACATCCCGCTCGGCTTCCAGAAGGCGGCGGCGATTGACTTGGCAGGACGCGACGTGTTCGATGCGGTGGCGATGTCCGTCAACCCGCGCGTGATCGAGACGCCGCGCATCGGTGCGGTGGCCAAGGACGGCATTCAGCTCTTCTCTCTAGCTCGCGTGACCGTGCGGGCGAACATCGAGCGCCTGGTGGGCGGTGCCACCGAGGAGACAGTCATCGCCCGTGTCGGCGAAGGCATCGTTTCCGCGATCGGCTCGGCGACAAACCACAAGGAGGTCCTTCAGAACCCGAATTCGATCTCAAAACGCGTGCTGGACCGCGGGCTGGATGCGGGAACAGCGTTTGAGATCCTGTCCATCGACATCGCTGACATCGACGTGGGACGCAACATCGGCGCGAAGCTCCAGACTGATCAAGCAGAAGCGGACCTCCAGGTGGCCCGCGCCAGGGCCGAGGAGCGGAGGGCGATGGCCGTGGCCCAGGAGCAAGAGATGAGTGCGCTGGTCCAGGAGCGGCGCGCAGCAGTGGTGGAGGCCGAGGCCGAGGTGCCGCGGGCGATGGCGGAGGCATTCCGCATGGGACATCTGGGCGTCATGGACTCCTCCCGGAGAAGGAACACCCGGGCCGACGATCACCCAGGTGCCTGAGTAGGCCACAGTCAAGGAGAGGACCCACCCGAGTTGTGGCGGAAGGGAAAAAGGAGTCGGGAGTCGATTGGACCACAACACGGACACGCACGGCGGGGGGCCGCCCCGGCCGGCCCGCCGCCGGACTCCACGCAACCGAAAGGATGACCACGATGAATGATGGCCCGTCCAAGAACCCAACCGGGCTACGCACGGTGGTGGGTCGCTTCGATCTTCTACCCCGAGGGGGACGGCGGGGAACCCCCCAGGCAGGCCCAGGGGAAAGAAGCGGAGCACAGCACAGGCCCGGCCGGTTGTTCTTTGCGGGAGACCTTAGTTAGGGCCGGCCTCCAGCTTTGGGAGAAGCTCTTCTACCCAAGGTAGAGAATCCTAAGGCTCTAATTCCGTTGTGTTTTCTCTTGGTTGACCTTGTGTGGGTTACATGCATACAACAACGTGAGCCGCAGAACCCAAGCAAGCCAGCAGAGAGAGAGGGTTTGAAGCGGATTCAACTAGAAACCCGGCCCCTGCAAGTTCCCAAAGAGGCTGCAGGGCGGTTTTCAGCATTCTGTGGTCTTCCTCCATGGGAAGAAAGGGCTCACCCGTTCTGTCTCTGCCGTCTTGCCCGCCCTGTTCGACAGAGGGGCCAAATCACTCACTGCGCCTCTTCGAGAGGGACCATGGAATCTCGATCTACCTTGCTCCGTGGCCTCTCTCGCTCATCTCCCCACCCTGCTGGCTTAACCGGCCTTCTCGGCTCCGGCCATGGTGGCCACCGTGGTGTTGGCTGCAGGCGACTCTCCGTCACCGTGGTGACCACTTCCCTCTTTCTCGCCCTCGCCCCCGGAACTGGAAGTGCTTGGCGAACTGCGCTCGGTTCGGGATCGCGCCCTTCGGGAGTCGGTCTTGTAGAACCCGCTACCCTTGTAGATGACACTGAACTGCGACAAGAGCCGGGTCACCTCAGCTGCGCCACACTCGGGACAACCCACGAATGCCAGGTCATGGAACTGCCGGAGCTGGCGAAACTCGATGCCACACATGGTGCAACGATAGCGATACATAGGCATAACCTCTCCCCTTCTCCCCTTCTCCTCGGGAGGGAAAAACCCATCGGTGCCTACACAGCCAAACGGGTTGTCCGTTGGGGGTCGATATGGCATCTGGCCGTCTCCCGCCAGCTGGTGGACTCTGCCTTTGCTTTGTGCTCCCTCCCGTGCTCTTCCACACGAAAGGGTCTGGCCGATGGGGCTAGCCGCAGGGGGCGATGTGCGGGGCTGGGCTTGTCATCACAGGCGGAGAGGGATCACGACCCGGGAGTGCGGCTCTGAACTTGCCCGTCCGCCTCAAGTTCCTTGCGGACCCGCTCTGCAACCTTTCCCGGCATGGTGACGACCTTCATCCCCATCCCACGCCCTGCCTTCGACTCGAACGGCCACGTGCTCACTCTATACCGATACCGGCACCGCCGCCCAAACGCTCCCAGGATCCCCGGCATCTGCGACCTCTCCCGCTTGATCCCCTTCGCCAGTTCCTCCATCGTGATGTCCTGATCGGGGTGGCTCGATAGGTACTGGAACACGGCACGCATCCCCGCCGGAGATTCCCTGATCGCCCGTGCGACCATCTTCTCCGTCCACTCCTCCGCAAGCTCGCTCAGCGTCGCGTTACCGCTTCTCTTCCCTTGCCCGAGGAGTGCATAGACCTCAAGCACTCGCTCCTTCGGCACAGGGACGTTCACGAACTCCTGCACGGGCTACCTCCTCTCTCCACCAACCGTAGACACACATCGGTACATCAGACAATGACATACAGCGCTCGCTCTTCGGCCACAGGCATACTCACGAACCTCTGCATCGACCCACCTCCTCCTTTCTTCTCCGCTTCTCCCTGCCCTGTGCTTCGCCCTGAGGGTAGATAGGCGTCTTCTCGCTAGGTGAGGACATGCAGCTCTTGCTCCTCATGGACGGGAACACTCACCGAGACTCTCATGGGCTACCTCCTTTACAACTAAGATGAGATAGTATAACAATGTCTAGCTATGTTGTCACGTCGCAGATACACAACCAACTTGATCCCCTTGTTGGAGTCGGGAGTGCAGCTGCCGCGGGTGTCTACAGGGCTGCGCGGCGGCATAGGCTGAGCCGGGGCACTACTGGCTGGCCCAGTTTCCAGCTCACCTGGACGCAGCTGCCCGCCCACAGGAGCCAATCCTCGGGTGCTGTTGACCTATGGACCAAGCTACAGTGTCGAATGGGTCTCGGTGCCCTCCCGGTGCCACGCCTCAATCATGACCTGCGCCTTGCCCCACCAACCATAGGAGGCAACCTGGTTGACCTGCCTCGGTAGTAGGCCCACTTCCCAGGTTAGTCGCGTGTAGCCCAGTCTTCGGTCCAGCGATGAGGTCAAGACCACGGCCTGTCGGCTCGAGGCTGCGACTCCAACAGCGAGCAGCTCTGCAATATGCCGCGCTCGCGCCCAGGAGCCCAAGCTGGAGCGCCGTGGACTGGCCTGGCTCTGCAAGCGGAGCGGCCACTGCGGACAGGTCAGAGAGAGCTGCCTGCCTGTCGTCATGGTGACCCTCGATGGCCCTCAAGCGCTGTCCTGCACAACCGCATCCGCCAGTTCTGCAGGCAGGATCAGGCCATGCCGGGTTTGAAAGTAGTGTTTATGACCCTGCGGGCCACCCTTGCGGATGTGAATCCCCCTGGATTCACCGGTCAGTCCTCTACGGGGAGCCACGCCCTTGAACGCTGTATGGATCTATGTTCGCGCTGCTCGGTCGTGCAACGGTCGTGGCACCACCGGGCCGGACCGCTCTGCCGACTCGTTTGCACGCTTCGACGCCCTGCACTAACCTCTTCGTCATGTCCGACACAACCGCACTGCCCGAACGCTCGGCCGTCCCGGTCGAGGAGACCTGGGACCTCGAAAGCGTGTTCGCCACACCTCAGGACTGGGAAGCGGCCTGCCGGGATCTCCTGGCCCAGTTGCCGAAGCTGGCTGGCTATCAGGGTCGCCTGAAGGAGGGCCCATCCGTCCTGCTCGAGTTCATCCCTCTCTACGAGAACGCCGCCCGCCTG
>JAGUVP010000317.1 GCA_020062805.1 Candidatus Bipolaricaulis sp. | reverse complement strand
CAGCTCGCGGTACGCTTCCCGACGCCGATCGCGTCGGGCATGGAGGTCGCTTTCCTCGGAGGCACGCGCCGTCTGAGCCTTGGCGAGGGACTGCGACCGTTCGGAGAGGCGCGCTTCTGCCGCGGTAAGCTCCGCGGACAGCTTTTCCATCTCCGCCCGGAGCTTTGTGAGCGCCACTTCACGGGATCGGAGTTGAGTTTGGCGGGGGCCGAGGTCAACCCCCGCCCGCCGGCCCTGGGACCCTCCTACGATCGCCCCACCCCGTTCGAGCAGGTCGCCGTCGAGCGTCACCACCCGTACGCCAAGGGCATCCCGCACCGCCTCCAGGGACTCAGCGATGAGGGTGTCCCCCAGAACGTAGAGGAGGGCGGGACGCGCTTCCTTCGGGCAGTCCACGAAGTCCACAGCAAGCCCGAGCACCCCCGGCAGTCGGGCCGCGGCGCGAGCCTTCGCGGACACCGCAGGGACCGCAAGCCGATCGAGAGGGAGAAACCGCGCCCGCCCCACCTTGCCCTCCTTGAGGTGGCGCACCGCCTGGAGAGCGAGGTCGCGGGTCTCCACAACGAGGTCATGGACATGTCCTCCCACCGCTGTGGCGAACGCGACTTCCATCCCCTCCTTAGGGGTCGCAAGCTGACTCAACGTGCCCCTCACCCCATCCCATTTCAGGGCGAGCACGGCTTGGACTGCATCAGGAACGCGTTCTCCCCGAGACAGGAGGTCGCGCATGTCGCTGATCGCTTCGTTCAGGGATTTGATCTCTCGTTCAGTGACGCGGGCCTCCGCTTCTTTCGTGGCCAACGCACCCCGCAACCGCTCTACCGCCCGCACAAGTTCGGTGAGACCGTCCTCGCCTGTTGGCCTGTTCGCGCTTCCCGCTCGTTCGCGAGCTTCGATTTCCCGATCGAGGCGCTCGACCTCGACCGCCAACTCATCCACCGTGTCGCGAAGGCGCGCGCTCTGAACCCGCGCCTTCTCTAGAACGGCCTTCCGGCTCTGGAATCGGCGCCAGGCGAGGGTTGCCGCAATCTTCTCCCGCTCTGAAGAAAGCGCCTGGTACTCGAGGGCCGCCTCGCGCTCTCGGTACAGGGCTGCCAGCCTCTGCCGCCGCTCGGCAAGGAGGATCCGGCTTGTGTTCAACCGTTCCTTGACCTCTCCCAACTCCTCGATCGCCTTCGCCTTCCGCTCTTCATAGGCCGCGATCCCCGCCACCTCGTCGAGAATCTCGCGCCGCTCGCGAGGAGAGCGCTCCAGGACGTCAATCACCATCCCCTGTTCGACGATGTGGTAACCGTCCCGTTCGATCCCCGCCAGTCCGAGGAGGGCTTCCACATCGCGGGCCGCGGCAACGCGGCCCTGGATGCGGTACGTGGACGTGGTGCGGTTGATCCGCCGCGCGAGGTGCACTTCATCCCCAGCATCCGGGAGAATCTCCCCAAACGTGCCCTCGCGGTTGTCGAGCGTCAGGGTCACTTCGGCCTCGTCCACAGGGTCTCCCTTGGCCGGAGCGTGCAAGAGGTGCTCGATCCGTTCCGCACGCAACGACTGGGATCTCCGACCCATCACGAACGTGAGAGCATCGAGGAGATTTGACTTTCCGGTCCCGTTCTCCCCGATGATCGAGGTGAACCCCGGGTAGAATTCCAGCGCCACCCGGCGCCGGAACGATTTGAACCCATGTACGGTGAGCCGAAGCAGAGAGGTCATGCGAGACCCCCCCTCGGGCAGTTGAGGGCATGGCTGCTCAATCCATGACGCAATCCGTGTCTCGTCATCTGCTCTCCAGCCTGTCCCATTCCGCCTCCCCGCACGAGGAGCTAGTGTAACGTTCGTTACGCAAGACGGCAAAGAAAGAGGGCGCGGCCCTTTCGCCGCGCCCATCCCTTTGTTCGTCTACCCAAGGAGGCCGAGCACCAACGCGGCAAGCCCCGCCAGGAGCGCCACGATCGCCAGCCCCTGGGCCATCGCGAGGCCGTCCTTGAGTACCTGCACGTCGGCCTGCAGCCCGACCACGGTTGTCTCCACCGCCGTGAGCCGGGTTTCGTGGTCTTCCACGTACGCCTGGAGGGCGCCCACCGTCGTCTTGACGTCCGAGGTGAACCCGCCCATCGCCTTCTCCAAGTAGGCGATCTTCTCCCGGTTGTTCTCGATCTTAATGTTCAGCGCCTGCACAGCCTGCTCGAGCGCAAGGATCCGCCGCTGCATCGAACCGACATCCTGAGCCTCCAGAGCAGCGATCCGGCCGGCGTGGTCCGACAGCTGGCGGTTGATGCTCGCGATCGAACCCTGCAGGGAGATGATCTGTTCACCGAGCTTCCCGTCCAGCGCTTCGATCTCGGCGCGGAGCGTCGCCTCGCACATCTCGATCTGGGATTTCAGAGCGAGGACCGCACCCTCCAAGGCGGTAATCCTGTTGCCGTGAACCGTGCCCTGTTTAGTGAGATCGGAAACCTTGTCTCCGAGTGTAGCAATCGCGGTAGCAAACTCCTGTCGCATCTTTTCAAGACTCTGGGCGAGTGATGTGAGCCCCGCCGCCAGTTCTTGGTCGGTCTTGTGCAGGGACTCAGCGACGGTGTGCAACTCCACGATCTGCGCCCACGCTTCGTTCATGCGGTTGGCAAGGCCGTCCACTTGGGACATCAGCCCTGGGATACGAGCACAGATCTCTTGCAGCTCGCGGATCTTGCCCTCCGCATCCTTGAGCTGAGCCGCTACAGCCCGATACTTTGACGCTAGGTCCGCATCCACCGCGTTCAGGGCCGCCACGGCATCCTTGATCTCGGTGATCAGTCCGGCGAAGAACATGCTCACCTGATTGAACGCGCTCTCCATGGCAGCGATTTCCTCTTCGGCTGGGGGAAGCTGGACCGCACCTTGGGCCAATGCAATCCCGCCGAGGAGTACCGCCCCCGCAACCAGTCCTCCGATCACCCTCTTCATCATCTGAACAACCTCCTTCTTCCTTTCCGGCAGTAGCCCAGGGTAGCGAGAGAAGCCCCAGCACGGTGGTGGCTGCTGGGCATACCCGGGGTGGGGTTTGTCATGTTCAACACAGACAGTTGTCCCACCACGGTGATAGGCAGAGGGCGATGGGCCCCTTGTGCCACCCGGGTCCATCGCCCCATTGCTCATCAGACTGCACGCGCGGGTTTTCCTAGTTCTGCGACAGCAACAGGAACAGGAGACCTCCCACAGCAATCGGGACAAGGAAGATCGCTGTCCACATCGCTTGCTGGTCCGCTGCGAACTTGGCCTGAACAGCATCCATGTCCTGGCGCACATCGTGGCGGACGACTTCCATCTCCGCCCGCATCTCCTCGATAACGGCAGGAAGGCTTTCCAGTGCTGTGCTCAGTCCGGCAAGGACGACCTCCAGCCCTTCGATCTTCGTCCGGTTGTTCTCGATCCGGATCAACAGGGCCTCGGTGGCCTTGTCCAGCGCTGCGATCCGGCGCTCGAGCGACGCGAAGTCGTACTTCTCGATCGCCGTGACCCGCGCCTCGAGGGCCATGATCGCGGGTACGACCGCACCCTCGAACTTCGTGAACCGAGCCGCCAGCTCTTCCAACCCTAGCTTGAGGATCAGCGACGTTCGCTCGAGCGAGTTCACCCGCTCTCCGAGCATGGTCAGGGAACCCTTGATCTCGACGATGAACCCCTTGAAGAAGTCCGTTACGTGACCGAAGGCCTCTTCCATTGCCGCGATCTCGACCTCCGCAGGGGGGAGCACAACCCCTTCAGCGAAGCCGAATCCTGTCCACAGAAGCAACCCCAGCAGCAGTCCGCCCAATACTCGCTTTGCCATCACGCGTGCCTCCTTTCGTCCACTCAGGTTCAACTCCATCCGCACCGTAGCCAGTCGCGCTCCCGATGACAGCAGCCCGTGGGGGGCCGGTACGCCGTGTTCGTCGCGAGGTCACCGGACAACCGTCTCATCGCGGAGTGCTCTCCTGCTGCCTTGAGGGGGCTGTCCATCGAGGGTAGAGTTGCGCTCGATTGCAGTTCCACTGCAACAACCAAAGGAGGCTGGAACTATGGGTTGGATGTTGGGGGCCGCAGCCCTCGTCTCTCTTGCCGCGCTCGGTTGGTCTGCGTATGGAACCTACTCGGTGGCGCGCCGCCCTGTGGGGAACGAGCGGATGCGGGAAATCCAGAAGTACATCCGTGATGGAGCGACCGCGTTCATGATCGCCGAAGCCAAGGTGATGGTGCTCACCATGGTCGTTGTGGCGGCGATCCTGTGGGCCGTGTTCTACTGGGAGGTGGCGCTGGCGTTTGTGATCGGGTCGAGCCTGGCCATGGCCGCGGGGTTCATCGGGATGAACGCGGCCACCCTCGCTAACGCGCGTACAACCGAGGCAGCGCAACGCTCGATCAAGGACGCACTGGGCGTCGCGTTCTCGGGCGGTTCGGTGATGGGAATGGCCGTGGCCGGACTGGCGCTGGGGGGATTGGCGCTGGTGATCGCCCTGTTCCGCCGGGAGTTCGAGCCGGGGATTCTCTACATCCACACGAAGTCGTTGTTCGGGATCCCCGGCGCAGAGCTGAACTTCATCAAGGCTGCGCTGATCGTGTCCGCCTACTCCGCCGGAGCGTCGCTCGTGGCGCTGTTCGACCGCGTGGGTGGCGGCATCTACACGAAGGCGGCGGACATGGCGGCCGACCTCGTGGGCAAGGTCGAGCTGAAGATCCCCGAGGACGACCCGCGCAACCCGGCCACGATCGCCGACAATGTAGGCGACAACGTGGGCGACGTGGGCGGCCTTGGAGCCGATCTCCTCGAGTCGTTCATCGGCTCCGTGATCGCCACGATCGTGATCACGCTCTACGTCTACGTGGGGCGGTTCAACCCCGACATTCAGGGCTTGATGGCGAAGTTCGGCATTGGATCCAACGTCACCCAGGACTTCTGGTGGTTCGCCTTGCTCCCGATCCTGTTCGTGACCGGTGGCATCGTGGCCTGCCTGATCGCCATCGCCTACATCCGCTTCTCCCGCCGGGAGACAGACATGCAGGGGATTCTCATGAACGGGACGCGGCTCGGAGCGGTCCTCACCGCCGCGTTCGCTGCCCTCATTACCTGGCTGTCCCCGTTCAACTGGATTCCGTTCTTCTCCGCAATCATGGGGATCGCGAGCGGAGTCGGGATCGGCTTCGTCTCCGAGTACTTCACCTCCAGCCGGTTCGGACCAACGAAGGGTCTCGCCAAGGCCTACCAGTCCGGACCAGCGATCGGCGTGACCGAGGGGATCGCGGTGGGGATGCTGTCCACCCTGTGGCCATGCCTCATCATTGCCGTGTCCACTGTGCTCGCCTACCAGATGGGCGGTCTGTTGGCGGTGGCGTACGCAGCACTGGGGATGCTCTCGTTCGTGGGAATGACCGTATCCGTGGACTCCTACGGGCCGATTGCCGACAACGCCTCCGGCATCGCGACGATGGCCAGACTTGACCCGAAGGTGCGGGAGAAGACCGATCAGCTGGATTCCATTGGCAACACCACCGCTGCGATCGGCAAGGGGTTCGCGATCGGCTCGGCGGCGTTCGCCGCGCTGGGACTGATCGCCGCCTACCTCTGGTCAGCCGCGGGGCGGGCCGATGAGGTCCACGTGCCGAACATCCCGATCATCAACCCGGAAGTGGGGGGGCTCGTCGTGGCGGGGATGATCGTCGGGGCGATGGTCACCTACGTGTTCTCCGCCCTCCTCATCCGCTCCGTCTCGCGCACGGCAGACGTCATGGTTCAGGAGGTCCGTCGCCAGTTCCGGGAGAACCCGAAGATCATGACCGGCGAAGAGACGCCAGACTACAAGAGGTGCATCACGATCACCGCCCACGGCGGGGTCCGGCAGATGGTCCTCCCGTCCCTTCTCGCTCTCGGGATGCCCCTCTTTGTGGGGCTCCTGTTCGGCCGGTACACCCTGGCCGGGTTTCTCGTGGGTGCGCTCCTCTCGGCGATCATGCTCGCCATCTTCTGTGGGAACGCGGGCGGCGCAATGGACAACGCCAAGAAGTACGTCGAGGAAGGGCACTTCGGCGGCAAAGGCTCCGAGGCCCACGCTGCCGGGGTGGTCGCCGACACGGTGGGAGATCCCCTCAAGGACACGGTGGGACCGAGCCTGGACATCTTGATCAAGCTGATGAGCGTGATCTCGCTTTTGTTCGCATCCCTGTTCCCGGTGATCCCGTTCTTCATGCGGTAGGGAACGATGGAAAAACTCCGAGGGAAGCGGGTGGTCCTTCGTCCGGTTTCTGCGGGGGACCGCCCGCTTCTTCAGCGGTGGCTTGGAGACCGCGAGCTGCGGAAGTGCACGGGTCGTCGCCTCTCGATCCTGGCCGGGGCGCGCGCCTCGATACCACCCCGAGACGCCCAGTTCCTCATCCTCGTCCGGGAGAACGAGCACCCAATCGGTCTATGCGGGCTATTCGGGATCTCCGACAACGGAACAGCGGAGGTCGGGATCGTGCTCGGAGAGCGGGACACGTGGGGTCGAGGCTACGGGCCCGAGGCGCTGCGGCTGCTCCT
>JAGUVP010000235.1 GCA_020062805.1 Candidatus Bipolaricaulis sp. | reverse complement strand
GTGTCCGGCATGCGGGTCTTCGGCACACGGAGCCCCGCTGCACACAACGCAATCCTCGGCGCGTCCTCGCCTGTCGCCGCGGTCGCCGAGATGACGTAGCGTCGCAGCTTGCCTGCCTGCTGCAGGCAGGTCTGCGAAAGCTTATCCCAGACTGCTCCACGGCAACCGACGAATCGTCGAACCGAACTGACGTCGGGGATGAACCCCGACGCTACGTCCGTTGGGAACGGCCGTTAGGCAAGAAGACCGACGCTACGCAGGTTCACGAGGAACGAACCAAGGGCCACGGTTCCCTCGGCAGGACCGTGGTTGCGTGGCCGCTCCTGGAACGGCCTTCAGGCGCCGAGAAGGACCCGCGCGAGGAGGGCGAGGACAAGTCCCAGTCCGGTCGTTGCCAGCACCACGAGGCCAGTCCGTCGCCACCCCAGCTCCCGCCCGAGGGCGCCGACGGTGGCCAGACACGGAACGTAGAACAAGACAAACACGGTGAACACGATCATCTGAGCCTGGGTCAGGGCCGCAACCCCGCCCACCAAGGCCTCGTCGAGCATGACGAGCGACAGCTCCTTGCGCAGGATCCCCAAGACAAGGGGAACCCCGGTCTCCGACGGAAGCCCGAGCGGCCAGGTGAGGAACCGCACCCCCAGGTTGAGCCCACCTGCCCAACCCAGGGCCTCGGCCAAGGCGAGGAGCGCGCTGGACACCGCCAGCAAGGGCCATGCCAGGACCACGAACCCTTTGAGCCGGAGCCACGTCTTTCCAAGAAGGTTCTGGAGACGCGGCTGCCGGTAAGGGGGGATCTCCAGGATCAGCCCCGGCCCCTCGCCCGGCACGAGGCGTGTGAGGACCCATCCCACAAGCGCGATGACGAGGACGTTGCCAAGGTAGAGGAGCAACGCCGCCAACGGCCCCACGTACCGTCCGACCAGGCCCATCACCACGATCGTCCGCCCTGCACACGGAACCATCACCGCCAGCGCCGCCGTGACCAGCCGGTCCCGTTCGTCCTCGAGGATCCGCGTCGACAGGATCGCCGGCACGGTGCACCCGTAGCCAAGGAGGAACGGGATCACGCTCTTCCCGTGCAGGCCGATCCGGTGCATCAGTCCGTCGAGGAGGAACCCCACGCGCGGCATGTACCCTACGTCCTCGAACAACGCGAGGAGGAACAGGAACGGAATCAGATAGGGAAGAACGATGGCGACCCCCGCCGCCAGGCCGTCCCACGCGCCCAGAAGAACGGCAGCGAGGGGGCCTGCGCCAAGCGCAACGCCGATCTGGCCCGATACGGTATCGAGCAGCGGAGAGAGGAGTCCCTCCAGCACATCTCCAGACCAGAACACAGCCCCGAACAGCCCCATCAGCGCCAGGACGAGAAGGGGGTAGCCGATCACGGGGTGCATGAGGAGGTCATCGGCCTTCTCCCGCCACCCGACGCGGGCTTTGCCCACCGTGGCCACGGCTTCGAACAGCCGCATCGCCTGGGCGTGTCGCTCGTCGGATAGGATCACCCCCGGATCCTCTCCGCGGCCTTCGGCGAGCTCACGACGCGCCCGTTCCACCGACTCCAACCGATCGGGCTCCACGGGAGCTTCGCCGGCAAGGAGCTGCGCCGCCCGGTAGACGCTGATAGGCCGGGTGGGGGAGTGGGCTTCTCGGATTTGGGACAGGGCGCGCTCGACATCGGCGGTGTACGGCGGCCGCCGCACCGGCCGTGCTTGGGGAATCGCAGCGAGGAGGTCCACAAGCCCCTGTCCACGGCTGGCCACCGTGGGCACCACGGGCACCCCGAGGAGCGCGGCGAGCTTCTCCCGGTCAATGCTGATCCCCTTGTGCTCCGCCTCGTCCATCATGTTCAGGCAAAGGACAATCGGGAGGCCTAGTTCCGCGACTTCCAGCGTCAGCTCCAGCGACCGGCCAAGGAGCGAACTATCCACAACCTGGACAATGACATCCGCCTCTCCCGACAGGAGGAAGTCCCGCGTCACCCGCTCCGCGACGTCGC
>JAGUVP010000185.1 GCA_020062805.1 Candidatus Bipolaricaulis sp. | reverse complement strand
GTATTGCGGCGTGCAGGCTCGGGAAGGCCGCGAAGGGGTTATCGTCGGCCTGTGTGTACTCGATGAAGCTTCGTTCCGCGAGTACCCGCGTGATGCCCTCTTCCATCCAGGGAGGACGGACCGGCATCAGCAAGTAGAAGATGGTGCTCAGATAGCTTGCGGCCAGCACCCAGCAATAGAACTCGAGCATCTTCTTCCGTTCCGTGAATGCCACCACAAGGCTGAAGACGAAAGGAAGGAAGAACCACGACAGGTGCATGGCGAGACCGAACGCATCGAGCCACACCATGTCTCGTGCGTACAGGTGCTCCTGCAGGAAGCGGGTCGGGACACCGAAGAACGCGGCCCGTTCGAGGCCTTCGAACCCGATGGGAGAGAACAGCTCGTCACCTTTTCCCCGGATGGCCACGTACGGCAGGAGCAGAAGGGCAAAAATGCCCCATGTGCCGACTCCCCCAAGGACCCGCAGAGCGCGCTGCCGGCCTCCGGCGAACGTGGCGATGGATGGGTGCGGAAACACCATCAGTACAGCCCCGGCACCAGGCGCCAGCGGACAGAGCGCCTGTACGACTCATAGTCGGATGTGGCTGCCAGTACCCGCTCTTCCGCCTGGATGCGAAGCACCTGGAACACCGTGACCAGCACCAGTACCAGGGCGTTGTACCACCAGAGGTTCGCGAGCGTGAATCCGATCAATGTCATCGAGTGCGACATGTAGATGGGATGCCGGACGAACCTGTAGGGCCCACCGACCTTGAGGCCCCGGTTCGCGGCGACGATACCGAAGCTCTTACCGAGCGTCACGAAGCTGACGATCACGCAGGTCAGACCAACGACCTGGAGACCCGTGCCAAAGAGCTCAAGGCTCCCCCCGCTTTCGTGGGGACGCATCGCCAGTGAGAGCCATCCACCGATCGTCGCCACGAACCAGTCCCATGGGCGGGTCGATGTGGTGTCGGTGCGCCGCCGGGTGAGAAACACCCCCACGAGCAGCCCCTGTTCGAGCGCGAAGAATACGTTGCCGATGGAACGCGCCTCCACAGCGTGTGTGGCATGCACATAGAAAAACAGGGCGGAAAGGCAGACCAGGGAAGCATCCTGGGCGTAGGACAGTCGCCTCGTCCAGGGCCCGCGGGTACGGGCAGCAGGCCCAACCCCACCGATCAGTTCCGGCATCCGTGACCCTCCAGCAGTGGACCCGGGCGCGCGGGCGCGCGACCTCACTCAGAGAGTCGGCACTCGGCCGCGGGTTCGGCAGGAGACCGGCGCGTTTTTGGGGGCGGGCGGGTTCGCGGAGTCAAGCTGGTGGACAGGTGGTGACGCACCTTTTGGACCTCATGGTGCCGTCGAAACTGCTAGTAGCTTCACCGGCGAAGCGCCCGGTCCCGGGCAGAGCGGAGGCGGAGGCCAACCCGGAAACGGGGTCCGCCAATGCGACTTCCGGGACGGCTGGCTGGAGCCAGCGGGAGGAACGGACGCGAACGCCGGGAGCGAACCAGAACACGGGGCACAGCCCCAGCCAGGAAGAGGTAGGAGAACCAACATGTCGAAGATTCAGAACTGGACGCTCAGCAAGGTGGCGCGGCTGCAGACGCTGCGCCACGAGGATGAAGAAGGCCAGGGCCTCGCCGAGTACGGCCTGATCCTCGCTCTCATCGCCGTCGTCTGCATCGCCGCACTGACCGCGCTGGGTGGTGGCGTCCGCGACAAGATCACCTCGGTCGCGAACGCTCTCTAGACCTGCAACGTCCCGGCACATGCCGGACAACAGCCCGGAAGGGGTGGGCGACCACGGTCACCCACCCCTTTCTCGATCGGAGGCCGCGGCCGCGGCGGAAAGACGAGGCGAGCATGGACCTCACGGACCAGCGGGAACGACCACTTCGCAGGGGACCCGTGCGAAGGCTCTTGCACCGCTTCCGGCAGACGGAAGCAGGGCAGAGCCTCGTCGAGTTCACCATGATCCTGCCGATTTTCCTCGTGCTCATGTTTGGCCTGGTCGATTTCGGCCGGGCATTCTACACGTGGCTCCTGGTCACCAACGCCGCCCGGGAGGGTGCCCGGGTCGCAGCAGTCCAGG
>JAGUVP010000286.1 GCA_020062805.1 Candidatus Bipolaricaulis sp. | reverse complement strand
CAGGTGCCCTCGCCATCCAGGTTGCCGAACTGGTCGTCGGACAGGGAGGTCAGGGTCACGCTCTCAGACGAGGTGTTCGTCACCTCGACGGAGAACGTCACGTTGCCGCCAGGCTCATTGACGACCATCGGGCTCGGCGTCTTCAGCACGGTGATCGAGGGCAGCACGTCGCTGACCGTCACCGTCGCGTCATCGTTGTCGGTCGCTTCGTTGTTCTGGTCGTCCTTCGCGATCGCGGTGACGATGTTGGTGTGCGTGACGCCGGCATTGCCGTTCACGGGCGCCGTGAACGAGCAGTTGTAGGTCGCGCCGGCGGCGATGACCTGCGGCACGTCACAGGTGCCCTTGCCGTCCAGGTTGCCGAACTTGTCGTCGACCAGGCTCGTCAGCGTGACGCTGTCCGAAATGGAGGTGTTCTGCACCGCCACCGCGTAGGTCACGTTGCCACCCGGCTCATTGACCGAGGTCGGGCTGGCGGTCTTGGTGACCGCGATCGTCGGCACTTCGTCGATGGTGTTCGTGAACGTGCAGACCACATCCTCGAACGGGTCGACCTCAATCTCGAACGAGGTACCGGCCCCATCCTCGCCGTTGTCACACGCCCACGTCGCCTCGAAGGCGAGGCCGGTGTCGACGGCCGCCTCCTCAACGGTGATCGCGGTGTTGGGGTTCACGACCACTTTGCTGGTCGATTCGCCGTGACCGATGGTCTCCGAGGTGAAGCCATCGACGTTGGGGGAGACCGTCATCTCCCACTGCGAGCCGTTGTCCGGCCCCTCGACGACCTTCTCGACGGTGACGGAGCCACAGTTGGAGAGCTCCACGCCGGACGACTCGAGGTCAATCGGACCACCGTTGATGACATCCTCAAGCGCGGACGTCAGCGACTGCGACGACTGCGTCATGATGTAGAGCGTCGCTGCGTTCAGACAGGTACCGGGGTCGATGATGGCCGTGTTCGTAAGGTGGATGCCTGCCTCGACGAACGTGTTCTCCGGCATCGCCTGCCCGTCCGGACCCAGCGCGCCCTCGACGTTTGCCTCGGACTTCGCCACGGTGAGCGGAAGGTTCAGGTCGACCCAGGTGGCCCCGTTCCACTCAAACACACCGGGCTTCGCGACGGACCCACCGTTGACGAAGTCCATGCGAATCACCAGGTCGCCGACCATCAGCGTCCCGGGGTCCTGGTGCAGCGCAAAGCTGACTGAGGCATCGCCGTTATTCCCCAGGCGCTGCGCGGCGATGTAGAGGTAGAGGTCGTCGCCGTCCTTGGTGGACGTGATCCAGGCGCCTCGCAGGTCGTTCTTTTCCTGCGTGTTCCCGGTAATCAGGTCCCAGGGGTAATCGTCTGCCGCATCGCCGATCGACTGGCCTCCGGCGAGCGCGGTCTCGGTTCCTGCACCAAACGCGTCCGGGAAGAACAACGCTGAGGCGTTCGCCCAGTCCGTCCCGCCATTCGAGACGCCGTTGCCATCGATCTCGAAGAAATTGCTCGGGTCCCCCGCCGAGGCGACCTGTCGCACGATCAGTCCAGCGCTCAGTACGACGACTGCTATCAGCAGCAGCCTGACCCAGCGCGGTGAGCGGCCGATTGCCATCTCCATCGCTCCCAACCCCTTCGCCTGCACCTGGCAATGCGCCCAGATCTCGGGCGCTACACCTCTGCACGCGCTTCATGGGGCCGGGACTGCGATGAGTTCTTAGGGAATCGATCAGAGATCAGAATTAATCGTCTGAGGCTCGTGATGAAATCAGACAAATCGCGCTGAATACCTCAGAGAGCGGCGGGATCGACCCGGCTCGCGAGGTCACGGCCGGTGCGATCGGGGACCTGCTGCGGGAGGTCGCGGATCAGCGCCATGAGCTCAGACCGCCGGTCGCGGGACGGCTGCGGGTCTGGAATGGATTGCGCGAGCAGCAACCTGATCAGCGGGAGCAGCCCACGGTCATCAGGCGGCGCCACCGATCGTTCGTTGCCGGTCTGCAGTGCATCGATGTAGTGCTCCAACTGGCAGAGCTCGCTGCCGCAGGCACCGCCATCGGGGCAGGGGTACT
>JAGUVP010000089.1 GCA_020062805.1 Candidatus Bipolaricaulis sp. | reverse complement strand
GGGCAGCCAGGGCTCCCAACGCAGGGGCCTCCCCGTGGGCGAGGTACACCTGGTCAGGATCGGCGTGGAGCGCCCAGTCCACGAGGATCGGGAGGTCGGCGTGGGCGGAGAGACCCTCGATCTTGTGAACAGAAGCCCGTACCGGGACGATCGAGCCCAGCACCTCGACCCGCGATGCCCCGTCCTCGATTTCCCGTCCCAGGGTTCCCACCGCCTGGTATCCCACAAACACGAGGGCCGACTCCGGTCGGGGGAGGTTGTTGCGGAGGTGGTAGAGGACCCTTCCTCCTGTGCACATCCCGGATCCGGCGATGATGATCGCTCCCGGGTTCTCCTCGATCTTCTTCGACGCCTGCCGGGTGAGAGTGTACTCGAGAACTTCGAAGTCGAAGGGGTTCTCCCTCTTTCGGAATAGGCCTCGGGCCGGGGCCGGGAACTGCTCTGTGTGGCGCTCGAAGATTCGCGTCGCCTGGGTCGCGAGGGGAGAGTCGAGGTAGATAGGGCAGGCCGGGACTTCCTTCTCACGCCATAGTCGGAACAGAAGGTACAGCACCTCCTGCGTTCGTTCGAGGGCGAACGAGGGGATGACCACGTTCCCCCCCCCGGCGAGGGTGTCCACGATCACGTTGCGGAGCTCGGCCACCGACTCCTCCACCGGGGGGTGCTCGCGGTCGCCGTACGTGGATTCCAGGACCACGACATCGGCCTTCGGTGGGTACGTGGGATCTTCGACAAGCGGCTTGCCCCGGTTGCCGAGATCGCCCGAGAACACGACCGTCTTGCCCTCGGCCTGTATCTCCACGAACGCCGCTCCCAGGATGTGTCCCGCGTCGTGGAACCGGACGCGCACGTCTCCATTGAGGCGGATCTCCTCTCCGTACTTGAGCCGGGCCTGGAACAGATCCAAAGCAGCAACGGCATCGGCCGCGGTGTACAGGGCGGCTTCGCCTTCCTCTTCTTGGATCCGGGCGGCGTCCATGAGCATCACGTGGGCGATGTCGCGGGTGGGGACCGTACATGCGCCTCGGCCCCGAAACCCCTCGCGAACGAGGCGGGGAATCAGGCCCAGGTGGTCGAGGTGGCCGTGGGTCAAGAGGATCCAGTCCATCTCTTTCGGGTCAAACGGGAAGGGCGTGAGGTTGCGGGCCTCCATCTCCGGCAACCCTTGGAACATCCCGCAGTCGACGAGGATTCGCTGGCCGCCGGCCTCGATGTAGAAGCACGATCCGGTTACCGTGCCCGCTGCCCCGGCGAAGGTCAGCCGCATCGCTCGGTCACGCGTGGAGCCCGTGGGCACGGGCTGTCGTCTGGCACTGCGGACATCGGTGTTCCGCGAGGTGCGCGGTGAACTCGTCTCGGAACGCCGCGAAGGCGGTGCGCACGGGAAGGGCCACCGACTGCCCAAGTGGGCACAGAGAGGCGGCCCGCATCGCGTCCACGATCTGGACCATCTGGTCGAGGGTTCGGCGATCCGCGGTCGCGGTCTGCAGGTTCGCGATCAGCCGCACCAAGACGTCGGTTCCGCTTCGACAGGGAGCGCACTGTCCGCACGACTCATGGCGGAAGAACCGCAACACGCTCGACAGCATATCCACCATGCACGCCGACTCATCCATAACGAGGACGGCGCCGGAGCCCAGCACCGCGGCCCGCTCGGCGAGCGAGTCGAAGTCGAGACGAACGTCGAGTTCGGTCGGCGCGAGAAACGCTCCCGCGGCTCCGCCAACGAGGATGCCCTTGAGCGTCCGGCCGGGGAGGAGGCCCCCGCCCAGCTCGTGGACCAGCACGCGGAGGGGGGTCCCCATCTCCACTTCGACCAGACCGGGGTAGCGGATGTTTCCGAGAATCGTGTACACCTTTGTCCCTGGGCAGGTAGGAGTTCCGAGGGTGCGGTACCATGCTGGACCCAGGCGTACGATGTCCGGGACGTTGGCCAGGGTCTCGACGTTGTTCACCACGGTCGGCTTGGCCCACAATCCACACGTGACGGGGTAGGGCGGCTTGATCCGTGGCCAGCCCCGTTTCCCTTCGAGCGACTCCAGGAGCGCTGTCTCCTCGCCGCACACGTAGGCACCAGCTCCGGGGCGGACCTCGACCCGGAACGAGAAGTCGGTGTCGAACACCCGTTCTCCGAGGATGCCCATGGACTCCGCATCCCGGATCGCCCGTTCGGTGCGGGCAATGGAGAGTTGGTACTCCCCGCGGATGTAGATGATGCCCACGTGGGCGCCCACGGCGTACCCGGTGATCGCCATCGCCTCGAGGAGCTTGTGCGGGTCCCCTTCGAGGATGAGACGGTCCTTGAACGTCCCCGGCTCTCCCTCGTCGGCGTTGCAGACCACGTAGCGTTCTGGGTCGGATGCCGTGCGCACGGCGGACCACTTGATTCCGGTGGGAAACCCGGCTCCGCCACGGCCGCGGAGCCCGGACCGCTTTACCGCGTCGATCACCGCGTCGGGGGTCATCTCCGTGACCGCTTTCCCGAGGGCCTCGTACCCGCCTGTGGCGATGTACTCCTCGATCTTCTCCGGGTCGATGACCCCGCAGTTGGAGAGAACGACACGCTTCTGGCGGGTGAGGACGTCGGCCGGTCGAGCTGCGGGAGCAGTGGTCGGGAGGAGCAGTCGCCGGACAGGGCGGCCCTTCAGCAGGTGCTCTTCGGCGATGGGCCGCGCGTCGCGTACGGTGACCCCGGCGTAGTACACCCCATCCGGCTGAACCGCCACCACCACACCGTGTCCGGACACGCCTAACGAACCGGTTTCCACTACCTGAACTTCGGTTGAGAGATCGAAGTCAGCGACCGCCTCGCGCAATGCAGCCAGGACTTCCTCTACACCAGCGAGGCGGGCCTCGTCGTCTACCCCGACGAGGACGTGCGCTCGGGCGAGGTTCATCGTCCCTCCCGGTAGCGGGCGAGCGTGTTCCGTACCCGCTCTGGATTGAGGTTTCCCACGACCTCGTCATCCACCATCATCACCGGCGCTACCCCGCACGCACCGAGGCAGCTCGTCAGCTCGAGGGTGAACGCCCCGTCAGAGGTGGTCTCGCCCACATCCACCCCGAGGGAGCCTCGTAGCTCATCGAGGGCGGACCAGGCGCCCGCGAGGTGGCAGTTCGGGGATTCGCACAGCCGGATGATGTGCCGCCCGCGGGGACGGAGGCTGAACATCGAGTAGAACGTTACCGCATCGCGGACTGCCGCCAGGGGGAGGCCGGCGTGGGACGCGGCCAGCGCGAGATCATCCGGCATCAGAAAGTTCTCCGGGTTTGCCTTCTGGAGGTCGTGGAGAAGAGACAGAAGGGCCTCCGGCGAGCGCGGGTGCCGGGCGGCGATCGCATCCTTGGTCATCGGTTCTCCGTTCATCGGGGTTCCTTCCTTACCGCGTCGAACGGGCACGCGTCGAAGCACGCCCCGCAGCGGATACACAGCTCATCGACGATCCGATACGGGGGCTTGCCCGCCTTCCCCTGGGCCGCTCCGGTGGGGCAGGCGCGACGGCAGGCATCGCAGCCCCGACACGCTTCCGGCAGGACCTCGTACCGCACCAGGTTCGGACACACGCCGGCTGGGCAGGAGTGATCGCGGATGTGAGCGCGGTACTCCGCGGGGAAGTAGCGCAGGGTGGACAGCACCGGATTGGCGGCCGTTTGCCCTAGCCCGCACAGGGATGCCTTTTTCATCATCTCCCCGATCTCGGTGAGGCGCGTCAGATCGTCCTCGGACCCGTCGCCGGCCACGATCCGGTCGAGGATGCGGAGCATCATCTGCGTTCCTACCCGGCACGGGACGCATTTTCCGCACGACTCGTCGGACGTGAACTCGAGGAAGAACCGCGCCATGTTCACCATGCACGCTGCGTCGTCGAGGATGATCACGCCGCCGGAGCCCATGATCGCCCCGTGTTGGGACAGGGAGTCGTAGTCGACCGGGACGTCGAGAAGGGACGCTGGAAGGCAGCCCCCGGACGGCCCGCCGATCTGCACCGCTTTGAACTCCCTCCCCGCGGGAACGCCTCCCCCGATGTCGAACACGAGCTCACGGAGGGTGATTCCCATCGGAACCTCGACGAGGCCGGTGTTCTGAACCTTTCCGGCAAGGGCGAACACCTTCGTCCCTTTGCTCTTCTCCGTGCCGACGGCGGCAAACGCCTCTGCCCCGTGGAGGAGGATGTGGCGCACGTTGGCGTACGTCTCGACGTTGTTGATGAGGGTAGGTTTGCCCCACAGCCCGCTTGTCGCCGGGTAGGGCGGGCGCGGTCGGGGCTCGCCCCGTCGGCCTTCGATCGAGGAGATGAGCGCGGTCTCTTCGCCGCACACGAACGCGCCGGCACCGATGCGGATTTCGACGTCGAACGAGAAGTCGCTCTCGAAGATCCCCGGCCCGAGGAATCCGAGTTTGCGCGCCTGAGCGAGCGCGGTCTGCAGCCGCTGGATGGCGAGGGGGTACTCCGCGCGGACGTAGACGTAGCCGTGGTTCGCCCCCACCGCGTAGGCGGCGATGGCCATCCCCTCGAGGATGGAGTGAGGATCTCCCTCGAGAACGGCCCGGTCCATGAACGCTCCCGGATCACCCTCGTCAGCGTTGCAGATCACGTACTTGGGGTCGCCGACTCCGGCGCGCACGAGTTCCCACTTCGTTCCGGTGGGAAACCCGGCTCCCCCTCGGCCACGTAGACCGGAACGCTTGACCTCGGCGACGACCTCGCCGGGCGTCATCCCCGTGACGGCCTTCCCGAGGGCCTCGTACCCGCGGGCGGCGATGTACTCCTCGATCTTCTCCGGGTCGATCGTCCCGCAGTTGGAGAGGACGAGCTTGACCTGGCGTGCGAAGAACGGGATCTCGCGCGGCCGGGGGGCTCCTTCCGTCCACAGCAGCCGCGGGACCGGGCGCCCCTTGAGGAAGTGCTCTTCCACAATCTCAGCCGCGTCCTCGGGTCGTACCCGCACGTAGAACGTCCCCTCCGGGTACACAAGGAGGACCGGCCCGAGCTCGCACGGTCCCATGCAGCCTGTCTCGACAATCTGCACTTCCTCGAGGAGACCGTGGAGGCCGAGCGCTTCGAGGAGCGCACGCTTCACCTTGTCGCTGCCCGACGATTGGCAGGCGGTTCCCGAGCAGAGCAGAACCTGGATGCGCGTCATCGGCTCCCCCTCTCTCCGAGGTAGGCCCGCAGCCGGCCGACGAGGGCCTCCGCGGCGCGCCGCGTGCGGGGGGACAACCCTTCCCCG
>JAGUVP010000307.1 GCA_020062805.1 Candidatus Bipolaricaulis sp. | reverse complement strand
GCTCGGCGAGGAGGCAGAACAGCCGGTCGGCGATCGTCGCAGGCCGGGACGAGAAGTTTGAGTGGGCACGGATCGCGGTATACCCCGCCTCCTTGAGCATGGCGATGGTCTCCGCCAGCGTGTACGACCGCGTGGCTGGCGAGCGGCTATGGTGCTCGGTCGCCACGATCACGCCGTCCCGCACCAGCTCGTAGCGGTCCTCGGTGCTCTCCAGCCGCGCAGCCGGATCGTAGGTCATGCGCCCCCAGCGCCTCACCTGCACGCCGGTCTGCTCGTCCGAAGCCTCCGCGGCGAGGGTCCACTCGCCCGCGTGCTCCTCCTTGTCGAGGTCCATGATCGGTAGGGCCAACGTCCCGCCGGGCTGAAGGTGGGTCCAGAGCCGCCGCAGGGCGCCTTGAGCGAGGTCGGGATCCGTCACGAGCTGGAACGAGCTCGACGGGACAAGGATCGTCCGGTAGCGTTGCGGCAGGTCCAGCGTCTCCATCGCCCCCTCGTAGAGGGCGGGGTTCAGGCCGCGTTCCTCGGCCTTCCTCCGGCACAGGGCGAGCATCTCCGGCGACACATCCACGCCCTCGATCGCGATCCCCCGACCGAGGTACTCCAGTAGGAGCCGCCCCGTGCCACAGCCGACGTCGAGGACCGGCTGGCCGCTCTTCATGATCACCCACCGAAAGAACGCCCGATCCGGCCATTTCCGCGTGCCCCCACGGAGGAGGTCCCAATACAGGGCCATCAGCCCGCGGTACTCGTAGGTCGTGTTCATCCGTTCATCCCAAAGCTCCGGAACCTAGCACCCCGTGTGGGAATGACCCGCGGGGCCTGCGGCCACCTGTCTGCCCTGCCTGCTGCAGGCAGGCGATAGGCAGGCGCGGAGGAGATCGGATCCCCGCGGCCGAACAGACATCCACCGCGAAGGGGAGAACGTAGACCTCCGTAGCGTCGGGGCTTGTCCCCGACGGACGTTCGTTGGTCACGGGGTCTTGCTGGCGTTCGTCGCAGACAGGCTGCCGGCCTCCTGGTCATCGCCGGTCCTCACCCAAGGCCTCGGCCACGGTTCGCCCTCGCACCCGAGGCGGGTTCTCCACACCACAACGCCTGCCGTTCGACCACGTGACCCTGCCGAGATCCAGGAGAACCTTCCGACGCGGGCCGATGGAGGAACGTGGCTCTGTCCGTCCAATATCACCCATCGTCCACCTCGCACAGCTTCGCAAGCTTCTCCGCGACCAAGTCCTGCAGCTCCTCCATCTTGATCCTGAAGATCGGAATCTCCTCGCCGTTGGCGAACGCCCACTCCCAGTTCCAGGGGCGGATGGCCCAACGTACCGCCTCCGCGTGGGTGTCCACCCGGTGCGGCAGGTGACGGATGCGCACCGTCGCCTCTTCCGGAAGCCCGGCCAGCGCCTGTTCCAGCTTGGTCGCGTTGTGGATGCTGTACGGGCAGCGGCTGCTCCACGCGGACTCGATCGCCAGAAGGCCCTGGGAAGACAGATCCTGCGGCACAAAGGTTGCCGGGGCCAACCGCGGCCGCGGGGCCCTTCTTCGCAGCGGGAGCCACATCAGCGCGATGGATTCGTCCCTCTCCAGGACTCGAAACCCCAACTCCGTGAGAAGGGGGATCGGGAAGTGCACCGGGTTGTCCCACCCCAGCGTGGCCAGCCCGGAGAACCGCTCCGCGGCCTCCTCGATCACTTTCTGGACCAAACGCTTCTCCTGGGCGAGGTGGTCCAGTTCGTCCTCCTGAACTGCAGGCACCCAGTGGTAGCACATCAGCACCGTCGCTCCGCGCGCCTCGATGGGAAACGGCGCCACCTCCGCCGGCATGTACTCGACGAACCCCCGGGCCACGCCATCCTGGTAGGAGACGAACCCCTGCATTCCTAGCCTCAGCATCTCCCGACGCCACGTGAGCACCGCCGAGAGATCCCCATGGAACACCTTGCCCGCGAGCTCCAGCCCGCCGGGGCAGCAGATGATCTCCCCCGCGTTCTCTTCCGTCAGCCGCTGGTCGTCCAGTACGCTCACAGCCGATCGCCTCGGGCAGATACTAACATAGAGCGCGCGCACCCCGAGTTGCCGATCCATTCTCTCCTCGTTGATGCGCGTCCGCGTGATGGTTATGCTCTGCACCGGTAGGCATGGAGCGTGTCATGAAAACATGGGCGTACGTGTTCATCTCCACCCGCCAGCCGAAGAAGGTGCTTCGGCAAGTCCGGACCATCCCGGGAGTCGTGCACGCCGATGCCATCTTCGGTAGCCCCGATGTGATCGCCATTGTGCGCGGCAAGGACATCGCAGACATGGACGCAGTGATCGATCGCCTCGCCGAGATCGAGGACATCATCCAAACCGACACCAAGGTGGCTCGATGGATTGACGGCGTGGACCTCGCGTTGTCCTCTTCCATGCCTGGTTCAAGTTCCTAACCTTCCTCTCTTGCTGGCCCGCCCTGAGCGGTCGGCATCTGAGCGGTCGGTGTGGGCTCGAGTTGCTGTGCGAAGTGCTCCCTGCCAAGTGCCCGCATCGTCTCCACCCACTCTCCACCGATGGCCGATACGGTCACCTCACTCTACGCCTGCGGACAGGCACCAGGGAGGTGATGTATGGGAAACTGGAAGCGAACAGGGCTCGTGATCGTGCTGGTCGGCCTGGTCGCGCTGGGAGCGCTCGCCGCTCAGGGTCGGTTTGGTAACCCGGGTCAGGCGTGTGTCAGTGCCAGCGCACGGACGTACGCCACGACGGCCGACGGCCAGCTGTGCCAGCAGACCGAGCAAGCGTGCCAACAGCTCTGCGGGGCAGCGTGTCCCGGCGGCATGCGCGGCGTCCGACAGATGCGCTGTGGACGCTGATCCAGAGCACAACCATTAGGCAAGGCTTCCGAGAACAGCAGAAGCGAGGGACACGCCCTCGCTTCTGCCCATTCAACAGGCGGTGTACGCCGCGAAGATGCCCTGGGAGCTTGTGTGAGAACTCACTGGATCCGCGGACCTGTGGCACGCGGGCCTTCGGCGCACGGATTCCCGCTGTGCACAATACGAAGATCATTGTGCTGATGCAATTCTGTTCAGGAAAGTACCCCACCGCCCTCTTCGATCCATGAACTCCAGCCCGATAAGCCTGATCGGACCGCGGGAATCCGACCTTCTCCGCGTGGCCGAAGGCTCAGCGGGCGACTCTCCCCCAGCCTGCTTAGGGACGTAGCGTCGCAGCCTGTCTGCGACGGCCTACCCGCTCTGCCTCACCGACAACGGACGAACCGAACTTCCGTCGGGCATGAAGCCCGCCGCTACAACTCCCCGGTGCCTGCGCGGAAGCGTTTACTGCTCTGATCGGGCGAGGTTGTGGGAGAGGAGGCGTTCGAGGATCTCCTCGTCGGGCAAGTGTGGCAAGGCACCCTGGGATCTCAGGACCACGGGCTCACCGATGGAGCCGCGGACAGGTGCAGAACGGGTTCATGGAGCGGACCCTCCTCAGCCATGACTGCCCGCTGAAGTCCCGGCCAACTGCGTCCATCGTGTCACCAGCAGGCAGCACTGGGAAGCCTAGGCCAGAACCTCGGCAAACTGGTCACACGGGCTCGTGTCGAGCACTTCCTCAAGGTCATCAGGGGTAGCTGCGATGAGCGGACGCGGGGTGCACCTAACCACGACCATTTCAGTCCCAGGGCGCTGCTGATGCCTGGCCAGCGTCATCGCCCACTGGTTGAAAGCTTCGGCCTGCTCCATCATCGCTCGAGGGCAGCCCGGGGGAAGGTCGAGCTGGAACACCAAGTGGCCTGACGAAGGGAACCTATCGCTCGCCTCGGGGTTTTCGACAACCCATCGGGAGAACTGGTTGCTGAGCAGCCTCTGAGTCTCCATGTTCCTTCTTCTCCGTTCTGCCGCGGTCAGGCTGGCCATCCTCCCTCCCTGAACCTTGCGCAGTAGGTCTCCCAGTGAAACGTGATGTCCTCCCGCGCAGAGATAAGCGAGCGGCCCCATCCTAGCACCTCGTCGTACGTAGTGTCAATCCCAGGGTGCATCACCTTCCGGCTCCTACCAGACTTGCGGTACACGTCACCGTGAGGCACGGCGTGCGCCGTGTCGTATCGGAGCACGACCTTCCAGCCCTTCCCCTCGTTGACCTCCAGCTGGACAACGTACGACAGGATCCTCTTCTTCTCCCTCTCGAACTCCCAGCGAAGCTGCACCCCCAGGTCCAGATCCAGAAAGTAGGGCCCCTGTCTCTTCCTGACAGTCACGGTGTCTCGAGTCTACCAGTCTGCGACGGTCGAGCCAAAGATCACGCTCATCAGCGGGAGATGGACCTTGAAGCCCCCGGGTGAGATCCCCGCCCTCCAGCCTTGCTCAGGGGAGAAAGCCGCTGCCTCAGAGGGTCGATGCGTTCACCCTCTCAGAGTGGTTCGACACGCAACCGTGACACACTGTGGAAGCCGCTGCCTCCCGTCCCGGCAGCCATGCTGCGGCGTGAAGACCCTTCAGGGAAGGCTCCGCTCCCGGTGCGTTCACTTCGCTACAATGCGGCGGAAGAGGAGGGGGAGATGGATCATCGCGGCGTGAAGGTCCTTCTGTGTTTGGCTGCTGTTCTGGTGATCGGCTTCTCAGCATGGGCAGACTCGATCGTCGTCGGGACGGCCACGGGTACCGGGTTCATCGTCAGTTCCGATGGCTACATCCTTACCAACGAACACGTCGTCGAGAAGGCCACCGAGGTCAAGGTGACCATCGGAACCAGGGAGTACACGGCAACCGTGGTGGCCACCCTTCCAGGAAGCGACCTCGCTCTGCTCAAGGTCGACGCGCGGAGCCTCCCGGCAGTTCACCTGGGGAACTCGGACCAAATGGACATCGGGGACGAGGTCTACGCGCTCGGTTGCCCGGGAGGCGTCTGCGGCACGGCCACCATGGGCCGAATTGCCAACACGGGAGTGACCGTTCGGACCGACGGCGAGCGCGTACTTCAGAGCATGCTGATGGTGGACATCACGACGGACCACGGGAGCAGCGGCGGACCGCTCGTCAATACCCGGGGCGAGGTGGTGGGCATCACCACCGCAGGTAGACAGGGCGCGTTCGGCTTCTCGATCCCCATCAACCAGGCGATCCCCCTGCTGCAGCGCGTCCCCGGGTTCAGCACGGCGCAGATGGGGGGCCGGACCCAGGAGCTGACGTTCCGCGACATCCGTGCCCTGGTGGGGCCGAGCACGACGTTCCTGGTTGCGCCGGTGACCCTAGCCTTGACGAGCCTGCTTCCCACGGCGATACCAGGGTATGAGACGGAAGCCCGCGGATTTGCCATTGCGGGTCCGTCAGGGGGAACGTATGCACCAACGGTGAGCAATCTTGCTCTACTCCAGTTCCTGTACCCAGAGCGGCATCATGAGGATACATCTGTGGCGGTGTTTTGGGGATTCGGGGCGGAGAGATCCGTGAAGATCACGTTGAGACTATTCGATGATGCAACGGCAGCAACCCAGTATGCCAAGACCACGACTGAGACTGCCTTGGGTTCACAGTGGTCTGCTCCGGCACCCGAGGACTTGAAGGGCGACCCATTCTACAAAGAGCGTGAGTGGTACTCAGTCAGAAGAGCCATCACTATCGGAGATACCAAACTAGACTTTGTCTTGACTCTGACCGACAGCGTGTGGACGGACTTTCTAGATGGAAGGATATGGCCGTCCAACAAGAGGAGCTGTCCGGCTGCAAGAGAGGCGATAGCCGCCCTCCCGATTGGCCGGATCGTGCTCTCCCTTTCGCTATTAGAGGACACGTTCTTGAGTCGTCTACGCGAGGGGGTTCGCACAGAGACCACTTCAAGCTCTCTGCGCGCGCCTGATCGACCTACATATACATACGTGGAGGTTTCTTCCTATGCTCCCTGCCTGCAATCCGAGTTGTCTGCTTTCACGGCTGAGGTCGAGCGTGTGTTCGGGATCGCCGTGCAAGCGCTTCTTGATGGGCTTCCGTAGGTGTAAGCCAGCTCTTCCGGCGATGCGATCTCGGCCGGCAGGGCGGGTCACCGAGCGTGGCTTGGTCGTGCGGTTGAGCTCCCCGCACGTTCGAGGTTGAGGGCGAGGAGGCGCTCCAGGATCTCCTCGTCGGGCAGGGCCGCGGGCCAGCCGTAGGCAGCAGACACGGCCTGGTCGAGGCGCTGGTTGGCGAGGTCGAGCCAGGTCGGGCGCTCGTTGTAGAGGTTCGTGAGGGTGCGCTTAGCGAGGAGCTTCGCGCACGCCTCGTCGCAGGGGACGAGCCTCGGGTAGCGAACGGTGCCCAGCTTCACGTCGCCACGGGCGACGATCGTGGCGGGGTCGATGAACCAATCCCACGGTCCGCCAACCGTGCCGGGGAACTCCAGGACCTCGACTTTCGTCCACTCCGGCGGGTCCAGCCACCGGTCGCGCTTCTCCACGAGATCCTCTGCCGCGGCGGCGATGGCCTGGACACGGGGATCGTCCTGCGGCTCGTGTCCCGGCGGCCAGGGGAACGGGAACGTCTCGAAACACGTCGTGGGCGTGTAGCGGAACCCGCTTTCCACTTCGCGCACCTGACTTCCTCGCCGGCGCGCCCATAACTCGTGGGGACGGGAGTGCAGCACACCGAAGAAGAAGGCATCATCAACAGAGAAGGCAATCAGAGCGGAGTCTGGGAGTACCTCCGCAGGCAGGAGAAGGAAGAGACGATGTTTCGAGTGTCGTGGGGTCGCGATGAACTCGGGACTTCTAGCCAGACAGGCACGCATCTCTGGCCGGGGTCTCTCATGAACCCACCACTCCACTCGGGTCGTCCTGGAAAGCGCCCTTGCTTCTCTGGCGCTGCTGAGAAGATGGCCAAAGGGAGCTTCGTACGCAGCCGCATCTGCTTCCGATATCTCCGTGCCGAAGTCAATGATCCACATCGCCCGCGACCTTCCCGTGATGTCGCGGGCGTTCACCCACGGACGTATGACATCCGAGTTCGGACGGCCGTTGGGGTTCGTCGGACAGGAGAGCATTTCTCTCGCAAGAGCGTCGGGAATGTCGAATGGGCCTCCCTTTGTATCGCCCATGAAGGAGATGCCGAGGTTCTCCTTCAGACGCCGGGCGGTGGTCAGGTCGAGGCTCCCCGTCAGATCGCTGTTGATCTGTGAAACCATCTTCCCATCAAGCTCACGATCGACTCCAGTTCCGTCGCCGAACGCCACCATCGAGACATGGACGGCCGCGCCCTCGAGGATCCACTCCCGATCCGACTGGGCCCAGAAGATGTCGCCCGTCTGTTTGATACGGTCCAAGATACGGCGGTTCGCGCCTCCGCGGATCCCCTGGGTTGCGAGGAGTCCGGCACGGCAGAGACGCCCACGTTCGATCTCCCTCCGCGCCCTCTCAAACCAATAGCAGCAGAGGTCGCTCTCGCGGGCCACGCGCCCGTCGTAGAGCCCGAACAGCTGGTCCACAGAGACATCGCCCAGCTCCCTCCGAAGGAGCTTGCCACCCAAGAATGGCGGGTTCCCCACGACCACCGTGGCCTGCGGCCACTCGGGCTCGACGGGATGCCCGTCGGCGTCGAAGGTGAGGATGGCGTCGCGCCGCTGGATGGTGTCCATCTCCTTCAGGATGGGCTCGCTCGGCCAGCCGAACCCGTTCTCGCGCAGCCATTGGATGTAGCCGATCTGGATCGTGGCCTGGGCAAGCTCGTGCGCGTATTCATTGATCTCGATCCCGTAGAGCTGGCTCGGGGAGACGGTGGGGAAGAACCGACCCACGTCGAGGTCGGCGGACAGGGTGATGACCTCCTTTTCCAAATCCAGGAGCTGCCGCAGGGCCACGTAGAGGAAGTTCCCGCTTCCGCACGCCGGGTCGAGCACGGTCGTCTGCGCGATCTCGTCGGCGAACCCGGTGAGGAGCACCGCGATCTGCCGGCCGATCCGGGTCTTCTCCCTCGCCGCCTGCCGCTTCCCGGCCAGCGTCTGCGCCTCGGCCTGC
>JAGUVP010000062.1 GCA_020062805.1 Candidatus Bipolaricaulis sp. | reverse complement strand
TGAGCAGAGGGTCGAAGAACCTGTGGGCCACCGTCTCCACGTACCCATGTACGGCGGGATCACGAAGGGACTCGAAGTGGTACCCGCAGTCGGCTGGAAGGCGGATCGTGAGGAGGCCATCCGCCCACGTCGCCTCGGCCGGGTAAAGGAACGCCGCTACCGAGACCCGTTCCGCGAACACGGCCGCGAGCATCGCCTGCCACGCCGCTCCCTCGGGTTGAGTCTGCCTCTCCTCGGATGCCGGTGCGGCTTTCTCGATCCGCTGCTTGTTGGTCCCGCGGGCTGCGCCGTGCGGGGTAGCCAGGGGAAGTGCGTCGACTTCGCTCTGAACGGAGGAGGCGGGCGGCTTCCTGTTCTGCGGCGGACCGCACAGGGCGACGATCGCCATCTCCACGTGGAGGCGACGCGAGAACGCCCGACCCATCTCGCCCCGGAGCTCGATCAGCCGTTGGGCGATGGGGATGAGGGTCGGCTCGCCAGCGATGATCCGATCTCTCGCTCGGCTGGCCGCCTCTTCGAGAAACAAGGCGAGGTCTCGACCCCGCGCGGAAAGATCGGCAACCACGGAAAGTGCCTCGTCAGCGTTGCGTCCGACGAAGGCGTCGAGGAATCCGTCCAACACGGAGAGGGGGGGAAGACCGAGGAGTTCCACCACGGCCTCTTCCGTGACCTCACCCGTGTGCCCCAGCTGATCGAGGACGACCAGGGCGTCCCGTAGCGCGCCGCGGCTGCGTCGGGCGATGAGGTCGGCTGCTGTGGGAGAGAGGGAGATCCCTTCCGCTTGGGCGATCGTGTGCAAGACGCGGGCGATCGCACTCTCGCCGATGGGCTGGAACTCGAACGCCTGGCAGCGCGAGATCACCGTCGCGGGGACCTTGTGCGGTTCGGTGGTGGCGAAGATGAACAGGATGTGGGGCGGGGGTTCCTCGAGCGTCTTGAGGAGGGCGTTGAACGCCTCGCCGGTGAGCATGTGCACCTCGTCGATGATGTACACCTTGCGCTGGCTCCCCGCGGGAACGTACGCCACCTCCTCCCGCAGCCGCCGGATCTGATCGACCCCACGGTTGGATGCTCCGTCGATCTCCACCACGTCGAGGGACTGACCGGCGAGGATGCGGCGACAGGACTCGCAGCGGTTACAGGGCTCTCCGTCTTCCAGTGCGAGGCAGTTCACGGCCCGAGCGAGGATCCGCGCCACCGACGTCTTCCCGACCCCGCGCTGGCCGGAGAGGAGGTAGGCGTGGGTGAGCTTCCCGCCAACCACGGCGCGGCGAAGCGTGGCGACGAGGAGATCCTGCCCAACGATCTCCCCAAATCGCTGCGGGCGGAACCGGCGGTACAGAGAGAGGCGATCGGTAGGGTCGATCATGGACAGGGGAGAATAGCGGATGGAGGGGAAGAAAAAAAGGATCCAGGCGGCGTCCTACTCTCCCAGGCCGTTACCAGCCAAGTACCATCGGCGCTGGAGGGCTTAACTGCCGGGTTCGGGATGGGACCGGGTGTTTCCCCTCCGCCATCTGCCGCCTGGAATCTCCACATCGGCCTTGAGAAGTGAATAGAGCGTCCGCTACGTAAGACAATCGGGCGATTAGTACCGCTCGGCTCCACCTGTTACCAGGCTTTCACCTGCGGCCTATCAACCTCCTAGTCTCGAAGGGCCCTTACATGGGGAGGCCTCATCTTGAGGTCAGCTTCGAGCTTAGATGCCTTCAGCTCTTATCCGGTCCGGGCTTAGTTACCCAGCAGTGCCCCGGGTGGGACAACTGGTTCGCCAGCGGCCCAGCCGCTCCGGTCCTCTCGTACTGAGAGCGGACCCTCTCAAGCCTCCTACGCCCACGGTAGATAGGGACCAACCTGTCTCACGACGGTTTGAACCCAGCTCATGAACCCCTTTAACGGGCGAACAGACCGACCCTTGGGACCTGATACAGCCCCAGGATGGGGTGAGCCGACATCGAGGTGCCGAACACCGCCGTCGATGTGAACTCTCGGGCGGTACTAGCCTGTTATCCCCGGGGTAACTTTTGTCCGATGATCACTGGCCCTCCCACGAGGAAGCCAGTGGGTCACTAGGACCGGCTTTCGCCTCTGCTCGGCTTGTTGGCCTCGCAGTTAAGCCCCCTTCTGCCCTTGCACTCAACGGCTGATCGCTAACCAGCCTGAGGGGACCTTTGTGCGCCTCCGTTACTCTTTGGGAGGCTGCCGCCCCAGCAAAACTGCCCACCTAGCGCGGTCCCGTGGCCGCTGCTAACGGCCTGCGGTTAGAGCCTCAACAGCTGCAGGGTGGTATTCCAAGGTTGGCTCCGCCTGGACTAGCGCCCAGGTTTCAACGCCTCCCACCTATCCTCTACAACAGATGCCGAGACTCAACGCCAAGCTACAGTAAAGCTCCACGGGGTCTTTCTGTCCCACCGCGGGTCACGGGAATCTTCACCCGTGCTTCGAGTTCACCGAGCCCCTCGTCAAGACAGCGCTCAAGTCGTTGGACCTTTCATGCGCGTCGGAACTTACCCGACAAGGAATTTCGCTACCTTAGGACCGTTATAGTTACGGCCGGCCTTCACCGGGGCTTCAGTTCAGAGCTTGCACCCCTCTCCTTGACCTACCGGCAGTGGCCAGGTTTCAGCCCCTATACGTCCCCTTTCGGGTTAGCAGGGACCTGTGTTTTTGGTAAACAGTCGCTTGAGCCGATTCTCTTCGGCCTCCCGGACCGCCTTGCGGCAACCCAGGAGGCGCCCCTTGTCCCGAAGTTACGGGGCAATTTTGCCGAGTTCCTTGACGAAGGTTAGCTCGCCCACCTTTGGATACTCTCCTCGCCCACCAGTGTCGGTTTGCGGTACGGACTCCAGATCAACTGGCTAGGGGCTTTTCTTGGCCGCTGAAGCTGTCTCCCTCCGCCCCTTACGGGGCTTGCCATCACGCCTCGCCTGCTCGCCCTACCGAAGTAGGACGGTTTCGAGAAGGTGGATTTGCCTGCCTCCTCTGACTTAACGCTTGGACAGGTATAACCGTGAACCTGCGGAGAAGCTCCTGCGGCGTCCCCCCTTCGCTCGTAACGTGGATCTGGAGGGGCCGGAATGTTGACCGGCTGTCCATCACCTACGCTTTTCAGCTTCGGCTAAGGCCCGCCTAACCCTGGGTGGATAAGCCTTCCCCAGGAAACCTTGGGCATTCGGTGGATGGGATTCTCACCCATCTCTCGCTACTCAAGCCGGCATTCTCCCTTCCGCTTCGTCCACCGGGTCTCGCGGCCCGGCTTCAACCTACGACGGAATGCTCCCCTACCGCGGGATCCCGAAGGATCCCACCCACAGCTTCGGCACCGGGCTTAGTCCCGATACATCTTCGGCGCGCGGTCGCTAGACTGGTGAGCTATTACGCACTCTTTGAAGGATGGCTGCTTCTAAGCCAACCTCCCAGCTGTTTAAGCGATCACACCGCCTTGCTCACTTAGCCTGGATTTGGGGGCCTTAGCTGGTGGTCTGCGTTGTTTCGCCCTCGACAACGGAGGTTATCCCCCGCCGTCTCACTCCCACGGAACGGCAAGCCGGTATTCGGAGTTTGATTGGAGTCGGAGGTTGCCCCCCTTCCCCAGCCAGTACTCTACCCCCGGCCGCCTATGACGTGAGGCTGACCCTAGAGCCATTTCGGGGAGAACCAGATATCACCGGGTGCGATTGGCTTTTCACCCCTACCCACAGGTCATCCCAAGGCGTTGCACGACCTACGGGTTCGGACCTCCGTACGCGGTCAAGCGTACTTCATCCTGCCCATGGGTAGATCACCCGGCTTCGGGTCTGTACCCCGTGACTGATCGCCCTGTTCGGACTCGCTTTCGCTGCGGCTCCACCCCAGAGGGGCTTAACCTCGCCACGGAGCACAACTCGCCGGCTCATGCTGCAAAAGGCACGCGGTCACCAGGTCCCGATCTCCGAAGAGACCAGGTCCCGGCTCCCACTGCACTGTAAGCGGACGGTTTCACGTTCTATTTCACTCCCCTCCCGGGGTTCTTTTCACCTTTCCCTCGCGGTACTGGTGCGCTATCGGTCAGTCGTCGGTATTTAGCCTTGGAGGGTGGTCCCCCCAGCTTCGCGCCGGATTTCACGTGTCCGACACTACTCGGGACGACAACCAGGAAGAGCCTTCTCTTTCGCCTACGGGACTATCGCCCTCTTCGGTCGCCCTTTCCAGTGGCTTTGCTGGCTGTTCGGCTAGAGAAAGCCTTGGTAACTTCCCGAGGCCCCCACAGGGACCTCCGTCATCATCCCACAACCCCGCATGGGCAACGGCTGTGGCCTTGCACCCACACGGTTTGGGCTGTTCCCCGTTCGCTCGCCGCTACTAGGGGAATCTCGGTTGATTCCTTTTCCTCCCGCTACTGAGATGTTTCACTTCGCGGGGTTCGCTTCCAGCGCTTACTCTTGGTTTCGGCGCTGGATACTGGGCCTCAACGGCCCAGTGGGTTTCCCCATTCGGGTATCCTCGGATCATAGCCTGCTCAGCGGCTCCCCGGGGCTTAACGCAGCTAGCCACGCCCTTCATCGCCCTCGACTGCCAAGGGATCCCCCGTCCGCCCTTACTATACTTACGTAGCAGACGCTCTATTCACTTGTCAAGGACCGGATTGTCGTCCAAGTGCACAACGACCCCTGCCCCACGGCAGGGGCTGTAACTGAGGGGGCATTATAGCGATGGACGGGGGGAGCGCAAGCCTGGCCAGGGGACCACCTGGCGTCCTGGCCACAGGCCCTCGATGTCGTAGAACGCCCTCACCTCGTCGTGGAAGAGGTGAACGATGAAATCTCCGTAGTCGAGAAGGGCCCACCGGCCCTCCCGTAGTCCCTCCACGTGCCGGGGAGCAAGGGGCATCTTCGCGAGGAGTTCGTTCCCCAGCGCCCTTACATGGACGGGGTTCTCGCCGCTGGCGACGAGGAAGTAGCCAGTCGGAATCGAGGATCCCCCAACATCGATCACGGTCAGGCGGGCGGCCTTCTTTGCCTCGATGATCTGGGCCGCCCGGTCGAGAAGGTCGCGCTCAGGGCCGGACATCGAACGCTGCTCCCAAGATGAGGATCACGTCGGTATGTTGCGGCCATCCGCCGATCCGCGCCAGGTCGAACTCGCGGTCGGTCTGTACCTGAACGGAAGATTGAACGCCCGTAGGGATGACCTCGAACACCGCTTGGCCTTTAGCCCGGGCATCCTCCCGGGCGACGATGTAGGTCCGGGGGTAGTTCGAACGATCGGCATCCGCGGTCCCCGTCACCGTGAACCCGAGGTCGGCCAGCCAGGCTCCGGTCCGCGTGGCGAGGAGCTTCTGTCCTGTCCCGTTGAGAACCAGCACCCGGATCTCGTCTCGGGTGAGGAACGACGATCCACGCACCGAGGATTGGGTGAGTTGGCGCAGGCGGACCAGGTCGGGGACTAGATTGCGGGTGGCCCCAGCGCGTGGCGCAGTTGGTGCGATGACGAACATGACCCGATCCGGTGTAGCGCCGCTGAGCGCCCGCACCAAGTCCAGGGTTTCCCACAGGGAGAGGTTCGTCTGGACTGCGTTCCGAACAGTCTCAGCCGTGGCTCGCCACCGGTTGGCGGGAACGGCCCGAGCCTTCTCCAGAAGCGCCCCCAGGAACTGGTGGTAGCGGGCGAGCCGCCCGGACTCATCTCCATCGTGGTAGCGCACGAAGTCGGCCGCGGCGGTTCCGTCGAGCACCTGTCTCCCGGGAGGGACGTCGATGAACAGGTTCCGGGAACGATCCTGGTAGACAAGCCGCTCCTCCACCGTGAGTTCCACCCCGCCGACTGCGTCGACCACTGTGCGCAGCGCGGCGAAGTCCACCACGACCCAGTAGGGGAGGGTGATCTCGAGGAGAAGACTCAACCGGCGGGAGATCCCGGCGATTCCCTCGTGCGCGTACAGCGTGTGAAGCGACGTCCATCCCGTTGCAGTGGGCCAGACAAGGTCAGGAGGAATGCTGATCCACGTGGTCCTGCCGCCCGGTTGAAGGATGGCCACCGACACCGTGTCTGCCCCCGCATCGGGAACTCCCTCGTCCACCCCCACCACCAGCACGCACACCGGCGCCCCCTGGCGGAACGTGCGGGCGACCTCGGTCTGCGAGAACAAGATGAACAAGGTCACCGCTACCGCGGTGAGCACCAACCCGACACCGATCGCCACCCGTCGCATAACAGATAGTAGGGTAGCCCCGCAGAGGGTGGCCCGTCAAATGAGTGGTTGACAGAAGCCGCAAGTGCGGTACGCTGCCCATCCGTGAGGAGTCACGATCCGTACGTGGCTTTGGCTCGGTCGACCCTTGAGGAGCACATGCGCAGCGGGAGGCGATTCTCTCCGCCCCCGAACCTGCCGCCGGAGCTGTCCGCTCGCCGCGCGGGGGCGTTTGTGTCCCTCAAGAAGAGGGGTGTGCTCCGGGGGTGCATCGGCACCTACGAGCCGAGCGAGGACACTCTCGCCGGAGAGATCATCTCCAACGCAATCCACGCCGCAACCGAAGACCCCCGGTTCCCTCCCGTTGCCCGTCACGAGCTTCCAGAGATTTCGGTGTCGGTGGATGTGCTCTCCTCGCCCGAGCCGTGCGAGATGGCCGATCTCGATCCGCGACGGTACGGGGTGATCGTCCAATCTGGGTGGCGGCGGGGTCTCCTCCTTCCCGACCTCTCGGGCGTGGACACGGTCGAGGAGCAGCTTCGGATCGCCCGGCTGAAGGCCGGGATCTCCCCCGACGAGCCATGCCAGATGTGGCGGTTCACGGTGGAGCGACACAAGGAATGAGCGTCGTCGTCCACACATTGGGGTGCCGGGTCAACCAGTACGAGTCGCAGGTTCTCACCGAGCGTCTGGCGGGCCTCAGCGGGCCGCGGGACGTTCACATTGTGAACACCTGTACCGTGACCGGGCTTGCGGATCGGAAGTCTCGCCAGCTCGTCGCCCGCGTGCGACGGGAGCACCCGCAAGCCCTCGTTGTGGCCGTAGGCTGTGGTGCGGACGGGGCGGGAGGGAGTCTTCGGAACGCGGGGGCGGACCTGATTGTGGGAAACCGGGACAAGCGACGGGCCGCCGAGGTGATCCGCCTCTTCCTCAACGGGAGTTTGTGGGAAGGGGAGTGGGAAGCCCTGGACAAGGAGTGCCTCTCCGGCGCCGAACCCCGCATACGTGCTGTCCTCAAGGTCCAGGACGGTTGCACGGTAGGCTGTTCGTTCTGCCGGACGTGGCAGGTGCGAGGTCCGTTGCGGAGCAAGACACCACCAACAGCACGGGCCGAGGCGGACGCCCTGGCCCAAGCCGGCCACCGCGAGATCGTCCTCGTGGGGATCAACCTCGCTCAGTACGGACAGGATCTCCCTTCCCAGCCGAGGCTTCTCGATCTGCTCGTGGAGGTCTTGAAGGTGCCCCGCGTTCGGATCCGGCTCTCGTCCCTCAACCCGAACGGGGTAACCGATGATCTGGTCGCCCTCTTCGCCCAAGAGCGGCGCCTGTGCCCGTACCTTCACCTTCCCCTCCAGTCCGGTGACGATGCCCTCTTGAACAGCATGGGACGTCCCTACACGCGGGGCGAGTATGTCGATCGAGCCCAGGCGTTCCTCACGTCCGTCCCGCACGCCACTTTGGGCGCTGACGCGATGGTGGGGTTCCCGGGGGAGGATGAAGCGGCGTTCGCGCGCACGGTGGAGATCCTCGACTCGCTCACGCCCCTCAACGTGCACGTCTTTCGGTATTCGCCTCGACCTGGGACGAGGGCGACGCGGCTCTCTCCTCGGGTCCCCCCAGAGGACTCCGCCCGGCGGGCGGCCGAACTCGCTGAACTCGCTGACGGGTGGGTCAGATCTGTCCGGCGGAGGTTCGTGGGGGAGACGGTCGAGGTGGCGGTGGAGGCTGAGGGTGACGGCAGGGCATGGGGCCGGAGCGAGAACTACCTGTGGGTAGAGGTGCGGGGAGGAGAGGGGACGCCGCGCGGTACAATTGTTCCGGTGCGCCTTGTGGAGGCGGCGTCCGAACACGCTGTGGGGGTGAGGACCGATAGCACGGAAGACGACGGAAATCGAGTTCGGTAGCCACGATGTGGCGGTGGGGGTTCTTGGCCAGTACAACCGCAACCTGCGTCTCATCGGCGAGGCGTTTGCGGGCGTCCACATCGCGGCGCGGGGCGACCACATCGAGATCGAGGGCGAAGCAGCCGAAGTCCAACGGCTGGAACGACTTCTCGGGAAGCTGATCGAGGTTGTGAAGGGGAACCACCACCCCACTCCGGACGAGGTCCGCTACCTCATCTCCCAGGTCAAAGACGGGGAGGATCTTGCCGGCCTGCTGACCGACATCGTCCAGGTGACCCATTGGGGGGAGGCGATCCGCCCCAAGACCGCGGGCCAGCGTCAGTACGTGCAGGCGATCCGGGACAACGACGCCGTGTTTGCGATCGGCCCCGCGGGCACAGGCAAGACCTACCTCGCGGTGGCGATGGCCCTCGGGTACCTCAAGCGGGGTCAGGTCAAGCGGATCGTCCTCACCCGACCGGCGGTGGAGGCCGGCGAGCAGCTGGGGTTCCTCCCCGGGGACATTTTCCAGAAGGTCAACCCTTACCTGCGGCCCCTGTACGACGCGATCTACGACATGATCCCCGCTCTTGAGCTCGACAAGCACATCCAGAACGGACGGGTGGAGATCGCGCCGCTCGCGTTCATGCGCGGCCGGACCCTCAATCACGCGTTCGTGATCCTGGACGAGGCTCAGAACACGACCCACACCCAGATGAAAATGTTCCTCACCCGGCTCGGGTTCGGGTCGAAGGCCGTTGTCACCGGCGACATCACCCAGGTGGATCTCGAGGGCCGTCCGTCGGGGCTGGCCGAGGTGGGGAGGATCCTGGCGGGGATCCCGGGGATCGCGATCGTCCACCTCGACCGACGGGACGTGGTCCGTCATCCGCTTGTCAAGGCGATCATCGACGCCTACGAACGGAGCGAGAAGGAGCCTGGAGCGGACGGGGACCGCTCCTAAGGGAGCGGAGATGGCCGTTCCCGTAGAGGTTCGAGCGCGAGCCGAGGCGCTGCGCACCGCGATCCGGCGCCACGATCACCTGTACCACGTCCTGGACCGACCGGAGATCACCGATGCGGAATATGATCGGCTGTTCCGGGAGCTGCTGGACCTCGAGGCCCGCTACCCCGGACTGGCGGCCCC
>JAGUVP010000120.1 GCA_020062805.1 Candidatus Bipolaricaulis sp. | reverse complement strand
CTCGGGCCGCTCGTGCTCATCGCAATCGGGCTCGCCCTCCTGTGGCGGCTGACTCGAAGGGGGTAGGATGAGACGGGGCAGCATCCTCGTGCCGCTTCTTCTGATCGCCGCCGGGGTGATCCTCCTCTTCAACAACCTCGGGCACCTCCCGTGGTCGGTGTGGGGAACGCTCTTCCGGCTGTGGCCGGTCCTCCTCATCGCGCTCGGGCTGGACATCCTGTTCGGCCGCTCGGCCCTGAGGTGGGCCCTCGGCATCGCTCTGGTCGTTCTGGTCGTGCTCGCGGTGCTCCTCGCCCTGTTCGGACCTGCGCCGGTCGGGCCGTTGGAGACCGTACGGGTGCCGATCGGGGGGGCGACACGGGCCGAGGTGAACCTTCGGCTCTCGGTGGGCAACCTTGTTGTCCGTGCTGGGACCGACGCGGACCTGCTTGTCCGGGGCACCGTCACCGCCCTATGGCCGGATCGCGCGGCATGGACCTCGAATCGCAGCGAAGGTGCGGAACGGTTCAGCCTGACCGTGGATCGTCGGCACGGCCTCCCGCCGGCGTGGTGGCCGGAGCGAACTCAAGTCACGGTGGAGGTCGTTCCTTCCGTTCCCATCGCGTTATGGGCAACGCTCGGCGAGGGAACCTCCTTGCTCGATCTGTCAGACCTCGACCTGACCGTGCTCGTGGTACACGGTGGCACAGGGGCGGTGGACCTGAACCTCCCGGCGCGCGGGCGATTCACCGCCGAGATCGTGAGCGGAATAGGGAAGGTCACGGTGCTCATCCCCAGCGGGCTCGGGGCGCAGATCCGCGTTGCAGAGGGATCGGGACCCGTGGACGCGCCACCCGACTGGGCCCGCGATGGCGGGCTCATCGTCTCCCCTGGCTACGAGACGGCCACGCACCGGGTTGAAGTCGCTCTTCGCGCCGGCTCAGGCCGAATCGCGATCCTCTCGCTCGAGACGCCCTAGACGTGGGATCGGCGGTCGTGGCGACGCTCCACCCCCCTGCTTGAGTCGCTCCTCAACCTGCGGCCGCTCGCCGGGCGGTAATGCTCAGGGGATGAGCTCGCGGTGTGACCCGGCAGGTCCGGTTCAGTAAGATCGGCGCCGATGTCCGACAACCCGTGCGACCTCCATCCCGACCTGCTCATCGGCAGCCGGAGCCCTCGCTCCCGAGGACGATCGAGATGAGGATCGAACACCACCCCATCCTCCGCGTCGCGAGGGAAGAGTCGTTACGGTTCACGTTCGGAGGGAGGGAGATCGAGGGGTACCCGGAGGAGACGATCGCCGCGGCCCTGTTCGCCGCGGGGATCCGTATCTTCGGCCACCACCCCAAGGACGGGGCGCCCCAGGGGATCTTCTGCGCCAACGGGCAGTGCGCGCAGTGCCTGGTAATCGCGAACGGCGTTCCCGTCAAGGCATGCATGACCCTCGTCCAGCCGGGGATGCAGGTCGAACCTGCGGAAGGCCTGCCCATCCTCCCTCGGGTTGCTGTTCCCCCGATGGTGCAGGACATCCGGCAGATCGAGGTCCCGGTCCTCGTGGTCGGCGGCGGCCCAGCGGGGATGTCCGCGGCGATCGAGGTCGGTTCGCGCGGAACCCGAACCCTCGTGGTGGATGACAAGCATCGCTTGGGCGGGAAGCTTGTCCTCCAGACGCACCGCTTCTTCGGGTCCACGGACGCGGTGTACGCCGGCACGCGGGGGACCGACATCGCGATACGGCTCGAGGCAGAGGTGAGATCCCATCCGTCCGTGGAAGTGTGGCTGGACTCTGTGGCCCTGGCGGTGTTCAGCGATCGCAGGGTGGGGATCCTGCGTGACGGGAGGGAGTACGTGCTCGTCCGGCCCGGGGTCCTCCTCGTGGCCACGGGGGCGCGAGAGAAGTCGATCCTGTTCAAAGGGAACACCCTCCCCGGCGTGTACGGGGCCGGGGCGTTCCAGACCCTCGTCAACCGCGACCTCGTGCGTGCCGCGGAGCGGCTGTTCATCGTCGGAGGCGGGAACGTCGGGCTCATCGCCGGCTACCACGCGATCCAAGCGGGGATCGAGGTCGTGGGCCTCGTGGAGGCCCTTCCCGAGTGCGGCGGGTACAAGGTCCACCGGGACAAGCTCGCCCGTCTCGGGGTCCCCATCCACACCTCGCACACAATCCTGTCCGCCAACGGGTCGGAGCAGGTCGAGTCGGTGACGATCGCCCAGGTGGACGAGCGGTTCCGGCCGGTTCCGGGGACGGAGAAAACGTTCTCCTGCGACACGGTGCTCGTGGCGGTGGGCCTCGACCCGGTGGACGAGTTCCACCGCAAGGCCCGGGAGTACGGGATGCGGGCGTTCGCCGCCGGAGACGCCGAGGAGATCGCCGAGGCGTCAACCGCCATCTACTCCGGCAAGATCACCGGTCGCCGAATCGCCCATGCCCTGGGAGCGCCGGGCCTGGAGATCCCTCCGGAGTGGGAACGGATGGCCGAGGTCCTCAAATCCAAACCCGGAGCGCGGGGCGCCCCCCAACCACCCGCGACCCGCGAAGGCGTGGTGCCCGTGCTCCACTGCCACGAGGAGATCCCGTGCAACCCCTGCACCTCGGTCTGTCCCCAGGGCCTCCTCCGAATCGACCCCGCGGACATCCGGAAGCGGCCCGAGTTCGTCTCCACGGAGGGAAAGGCGTGCCTGGGCTGCGAACGATGCGTCGTGGTGTGCCCCGGACTGGCGATCACCCTCGTGGACTACCGAGGGGACGTCCCCATGCCCACCGTGACCCTGGCTCACGAGCTGGGTCGCGAGGCGGTACAGGTCGGATCACGTGTGACGGTGGTGGACGCAACGGGGCAGGCGCTGGGCACGGCCGAGGTGACCGCGGTGCGGGCGATCGAGCGCAACGACCGCACGGTTCTCGTCAAACTGCCCGTCCTCTCTGAGATCGCGACGCGCGTCGCCGGAATCCGCGTGGGTACGGACTGGAACAGAGAAGCCCTCCCGGAAGCTGTAGAACGGCTCGCCGACGACGAGATCCTGTGCCGCTGCGAGCGGGTGACGGTGGGAGAGGTGCGGGCCCTCATCCGCGCCGGGTACCGGGACATGAACGAAATCAAGGCCGTCACCCGGGCCGGGATGGGGGCGTGCGGGGGCAAGACGTGCGGACCCCTCCTCAAGCGTTTGTTCCGCGAGGAAGGGATCCCCATCGCCGATGTCCGGGACTACGTTTCGCGGCCCCTGTTCGTGGAGACCCCG
>JAGUVP010000104.1 GCA_020062805.1 Candidatus Bipolaricaulis sp. | reverse complement strand
CTCTTCCGATCTGGAGCGGGGCCCCGGCACCGCCCGAGGCCCGATCATCCCCAGCGGGCTCACCTCGACGTGTTGGCCGAGCGGCGTGTCCTCGGTCCACACCGCGTCGAACAGGTAGAACTCGAGCTCCACTCCGAACCGCGCCTCATCCGCGATTCCCGCACTGGAGAGAAACGCCTCCGCTGCCTTGGAAACGGTCCGCGGGGCCATGGGATGAGGCCCTTCGTCCGGACGGGCGAGGTCGCACAGAAGGACCACCGATGGCGGATCGCGGGTCGCGTCCACGCGGGTCGTGGCGAGATCCGGCAGGAGGACGAGGTCCCCGCTCCCCAGTCCGTAGTGCGAAGCAGCAGCTCCTACGCCCTTGGCGAACGTAGCTGGGGTGAGCTCGCCCGCGGGCAGGGTCAAGCAGCGTAGCCGGCCGAGGAGGTCCGCTGTCCGCAGGTCCACCCAGCGGAGGTCCTCCGCCTGGATCAGGGCGACGAGCTCGCTGAACGTCATTTCCTCTCCTTACGGCTTGGGCAGGGCGAGATCAGCCGGTCCCCAATCGGACAGCTTGGCTCCGGGGAGCGACGCTTGGACCAGTTCCTGGATGATCTCGGCGTGCTTCACCTTCTCCCGGCCCCAATCGGCGAGCATCTGCCCCGACACCCACGGCTTGTAGAGCGCGCCCGGTCCGACCACGCACGCCGGGCCCGGCTCGAGCTTGAAGTAGCACGGGGAGCAGACCCGGACCATCTCCGGCCCGTCGTAGAACCGGTTGAACCCGCCGAACGAGTCGGTGAGGAAGATGTGGAGGTCCATCGGCAGGCGGACCGCCTGACGGATCGAGGCCAGCTCCGGCAGGTCGAGGTCCCCCACCGGGTTGAACGTGTTCGCCCCGAGCTGCTCCAGGACTTTGGCCCCGGCAGCGTTCCCGTGTCCAGCGAACACCGACACCTTGAACACCACGTCCTTCGGCAGATCGCCCTTGGCCCGCATCTGGGACAAGAGCCACAGCAGCCCCTCGTCCAAGACGAGGAACCCGCGGAATCCGACCTCGACCGCGCGCAGGATGTCGGCGATCACGTAGCGGAGCTGGTCCGAGCCGCGGAACCGCAGGCCGGAGAGGCCCCCCTCCGGCGTGACGAGCTGGCGGCCCGTGTCCCACCCCGAGCGAGGTCCCGGGGTGAGGATGACCTCTACCTTGGACTCGGCCGCGATCTGGGCGAACTGCTTCAGCTCCGACCGGGTGAGGAGCGTCGCCCCCATCACCGTGGAGATCATGCGGTGCACGGGGATCTTCCGCTTCTGCGCCTCGTTCACCGTTGCCTCGAGGACCTCGGGCCGTTCGATCCCGGAGATCTCCATCCGGTACTGTGCCCCATCCGGGAACCGGTGAGGGCTGGCCGGTAGATCGTAGGCGTCCCGGCCGGGAATCCCGTGCTTCTCCATGAGTTCCGCTACCTTTCGCTGATCCATCGCGCCTCCTGGCCGATCGGGAAGTGACTCGATGATACCCGCAACCCGGGTCGGGAGGCTCGGAGGAGTTGGGGGCATGGTTGAGGCGGGGCACTTCTGTCGCAGCGAAACGACGATCCAGAAGCTATACTCCTGGAGGTTCCTCAGGACCGTTGGGATCTCTGGCCTCGTCCATGAATCACGGATGACGCGGGTTCGAAGGAGGTAGACGATGGGCAACATTCAGTGGGCCGACCTGCCGCCATGGGCGCTGGCGGGCATCGTGATGTTGGGTCTCGCCCAGCTTTCCCTGCAGGTTTTCGCGGTCGTGAACGTGTTCCGCACCCCGGAAGAACGGCTGGTCACCGGACGGCGGTGGGTGTGGGTTCTCGTCATCGTGTTGGGTTGGATCGGGCTGATCGTGTACTTCACTGCTGCCCGGCGGCCGACGGTGGAGCAAGACCCGCTCCATGCCACTCCCGACTCGGACGGTTCTGCCAGCGCGAAGGCGCGGCAGGCGGCCGACCTCCTGTACGGAAAACCCTCCACCACGAACGGCCGTCGCGACGAACGATGACGCCCGCCATCGCGCTCCACGATCTGGCGAAGCACTACGGCCCTGTGCGCGCGCTGGATGGCGTCTCGCTCGACGTGCCGTCGGGCTCCGTGTTCGGGTTCCTCGGGCCCAACGGTGCGGGGAAGACGACCACCCTCCGCATCCTCACGGGGCTCGCCCGGCCGAGTTCAGGAAGCGCTCGCGTGCTTGGGCACGATGTCGTGACGTCTCCTCATGCGGTGCGGTCTGCGGTGGGCTACCTCCCCGACGTGCCGGGGTTCTACCCATGGATGACCGGGGCGGAGCTGCTAGGGTTCGCGGGCCGTCTGTTCGGCTTGTCCGGCCGCGTGCTCCGCACCCGCGTGGACGCCATCCTCAACCTCGCCGGCCTCGCTGGGGTCAAGACGCGCGTGGGGGGGTACT
>JAGUVP010000006.1 GCA_020062805.1 Candidatus Bipolaricaulis sp. | reverse complement strand
CTGGGGGGATCGGGAGGTCCGCCTGCAGCGCGAGGAAGTGCGTCTCGCCGACGGAACCCTCGCCGGCTCAGCCCTCACGTTGGATCATGCCGTGCGAAACGCGATTCGGTTCGCGGACCTTCCCCTGACGGAAGCCCTCTCGCTCGTCACTGAGAACCCAGCGCGGGTTCTCAGCCTCAGCCAGGAGGGAGGAACCCTGACCGTGGGTGCGAGCGCCGATCTCGTTCTCCTCGATTCGGACCTCACCATCTGGGCGACGATTCGCGAAGGCGGGATCGCCTCGGCTCACCGTTGACCCTCTCCCCCACGGGGGAGTGGTAAGAGGGGTGTCGCCCAGGCAGGCCGCGCCTTGACGCAGCGATGGGTAAGTGAGGATCGGGGAGAGGCTCCGTGGTAGAATGCCAGTAAGAGGGTTATGAAGAAGAAATGGATCGTTGCGGACCAAGAGCATCTGGGCGGCGCTCCTAGGATCAGGGACACCCGCATCACGATCTCCCTGCTGCTGGAACTCCTGTCCTCCGGGATGACCATCGCTGAGATCGTGAAGGAGTATCCGAGCCTGGGCGAACAGGCCATCCGCGGTGCCCTGGATGAGTTGGCTCACTCCGACCTGCTGGCTGTCCGATGAAGATCCTGCTTGACGAGAACCTTCCCGATTCGCTGGTCGAAGCGCTTCAGGCATTGGGCCACCCCACAGATTCCACCAACCGCTTGCACCTGAAGGGCATCGACAACGGGACCCTGTATCAGCAGGTTGCACGGGACTACGACCTCTGTTTCACTCGCGACGCTGGGTTCGTGCAGAACGTGCGCCACATGCGCCAGTCACCCGGGTTGAAGCTGCTTCGAGTGGTCATCCCACAGCAAGCTGCCAAGTCGTCCGTGATCGCGTTCGTGAAAGCCTTTCGAGGCACGGAGTGGTCGCGCTACCGAAACGGCGATGACTGGCCATGAACTGCTTGATCCGCGGCTGAGAGAGAAGATCCGCGACGGAGAGATCGCCTGCTGCCGGGAGTAGAAGAGCGAGTAGTTCTTGACTTCCCGGCTGCGCCGAGCCCCTCCTTGGTCAAGAACGCGGTAACGAGTTGGCCACAGCAACCCTAAGAGTAAAGGTTTGACCCCAACGCTAGTCGAAGACGCCGTAGTCGTCTACGTGACGACGGAACCGGTGGCAATGCTCCTCTAGTTTCGCCCGTGCCCACGTACTGGCTACAGGGGCGTTGGGCCTCGCCACAGCCGATACGATGCCACAATGGTCTTGTAGGGCACATCCCGCCCCGCCCTATGATGGCCGCACTTCTGACACGGGGCTCTGATCTCGGGATCGTCGAGTTCCTCATTGACACGGGTGCCGATCAGACAACTCTCTCGCCAAGTGACGCCGAGAGGCTTCACGTCTATACTGGCAACCAGCTCGTCGCCGGGTGTCCGATGGTAGCCGATGGGATCGGCGGGCGAGTTCAGCTCAAGTACCTAACCGAGGTCACGTTGCGGTTCAGTGGCACAAGCCGCGACACAGATGAGGCAGTTGGCATTAGGATGGAGCGGCTTGCTGTTCAGTGTGCCTCTCGCATAGACCGACGCCACGGAGCGACGCTCTCCTTGCTTGGGCGCGATGTCCTTCGGTTCTGCGAGTTCGTTTTCGCCACCGACGGCGTTTTACTTGGGTACAACGGCCCGAACATCGAGTTTGATTCCCCCGCGTGTAACGCATAGACGGCAAGCAGGGCGGAGGTACAATGCGTAGCGGTGTTGAGGCGAGAAGAGGGATCTGGTGTGTGGAACTCATTGCCAGGGACGTGGTATGGAGGGCGTCCCTCCCCATGAGCCTGGTGATCGCCGTTCGGACTACGAACCCGCGTGACGTGATCTTCGTCAGTGATGGCAGAGAGCTGGCGCATATCCGAACTACCGATAGCGACGATCCAGAGAACAGCGCTCCGATACGAGAAGACTTCATCAAGACGTTACGGCTGAACAGCAAGGTTGCACTGGCAGTTACCGGGGGTGTTGAACCGCTCAGGATGTTCCTCGCCAAGCTCCTGCCGTCCGTGCCCTGGGATCGTTGCCCGTCCGACTTGCCGCCGACGAACTTTGCCGACGAGGTGAGCGGGGGCGGAGACCTATTGGGGGGCGACCTGCCCGACATAAGGGACCGCGTCCAAGGCATTCTCTCAGAGGTAAGCGGCAGTAGCGAGGACTTCGCCGAACTCAATGTCGTTGTTGGCGGGGAGTGTCACGGGATGTTAGCCGTGTTCCACTATCCGCAGCCGCGCGGTTTCGAGGCAACGCAGTGTGACTTCGTGTGGGGGAAGCCCCCGGGATTCAGGCCGTCGGTACGGTTCGGGCAGGAGAAGGACATCATCGACTACTACCTAGACGAGCAGGGGCTTCTCTCCCCCGATGTAGAGGGCCTGTGCTGCCGCGCCATCAGGTCATTTGCCCAACACAGCTTCGCGGTCAATGATCGGTGCATGCTTAGGCGTCTTTCTGAGGGGTTCGCCCTTCGTCTTGCGGGCGTCGACAACTCCCCCGCGTGTAACGCAAGGGGATAAAGCCATAAAGGTTTGACCCCGACAACGGGCGTGCTCGATCCCGGGTGGCTCCTCCCGCCGAGCCGCGACGCGTTCCGGAGGCTCGTCGCGGGGTTCGAGGGGCAGATCAAGATCGTCACGTTCGCCCCTGAGCTCCCGGGCGCGCTCGACCTCGTCGCCGAAATCCGGGCGATCGGCGCCGTCCCGGCGATCGGCCACACCGCAGCTACATTCGAGCAAGCAACTGCGGCTCTCGTCGGCAGAGCCCATCACGTCACCCACCTCGGGAACGCGATGACCGGGCTCCACCATCGGGGTCCAGGCTGCGTTGGAGCGGCGCTTCTTTCCGGTGCCTCGATCGAGCTGATCTGCGATGGAATCCACCTCCACCCCGCGTTCGTCCGCTTGGTAGTAGAGTTCCTCCGCGGGCGCGGGGAGCTTCACCGTCTGTCTCTCGTCACCGACGCCACCGCCGCCGCGGGAATGCCCGACGGGAGCTACCGCTGGGGGGATCGGGACGTCCGACTGCAGCGCGGGGAGGTGCGCCTCGCCGACGGGACCCTCGCCGGCTCCGCCCTAACTTTGGACCACGCCCTTCGGAACGTGGTCCAGTTCGCGAACCTCTCGCTGGAGAAGGCCCTGGCCCTCGTCACCGCGAACCCGGCGCGGGGCCTGGGTTGGATGGCGACATGGGAACCGTCACCGTGGGTGCCAGGGCCGACCTCGTCCTCCTCGACCCAGAACCTGCCGTCTGGAGAATGGTCCAGAATGGAGGGACTTCCTCTCACAGCGGGTAATGCACGAGGAGGGTTCGAGCATGCACTACCTCTGGGCTTGCTCATCCGCAGGACGTTGAATCGCTGGAGATGGAGTTTCCTGCGTCACCATGCCGCAGGTCGCAGTTCCTTATCTGCAAGACGAACTGTCACAGGGTAGATGAACGAGCCGGCTCCCATTACCATTGGGCTGCCACGCGGATCAGAGAGAAGTGGCTGGAGATGACTGTGGCTGAGAAACACAGGCGGATCGACAGTGTCGCTCTTCCCCTTGGGGAGCTCTTCCGTCGCCCCTCAGAGTTGGCTGTTCCTGTCTATCAGCGCGACTTCGCTTGGACAGCCGAGGAGGTTGGCACCCTTTGGACTGACTTGACGACAGCCATCTCCGAAGAGCGGGGTGAGTACTTCCTGGGCGCTATCACGGTCGCCAAGTCTGACCGCCAGAATACGTACCATATCGTCGACGGCCAGCAACGCCTAGCTGTAGTCGCGATGATCTTCTCGGCCATCAAGAAGGCCTGGGAAGATCGCGGCGATTCCAGGCGCGCGAACGGGGTGTTTCGCGACTACCTGGGCGCAGAGGATCGGCGCACCGGTATTGTGCACCCCAAACTCTCTCTCAACGAAACAAACGATCCGCTCTTCCAGTCTGCTGTGATTGAGCGCAGATCACCTTCGACCGATCAGAAGAGGAGCCTTCTGTCCTCTAATCGCCTGCTGCTGGACGCACAGATCCAGGTTGACGCCGCTCTTGCTGAGTGGCTGACCGGGAAGCAGGATGTGGACTCCTCCCTCGTGGACATTGAGGAATTCCTCGACAAATCAGTGACCGTGATCCTGATCGAAGCAGACGAGGAGGCGGACGCGTTCGTTCTGTTCGAAACGCTCAACGACCGCGGACTTGACCTAGCGGTATCCGATCTCGTGAAGAACTACCTCTTCTCCCTGGCCGGCGCGCACTATCTTGAGCGCTTCAAACAAGCCTGGGTAGAGATCACGACGCTCGTCGGAAGCCAGAACCTCACTACATTTCTCCGACACTGCTGGCTCTCCGAATATGGACTGGTCAGAGAGAGGGAGCTGTACAGAGCCCTCCGTAACAGAGTTCGGGGAACGGCGTCAGCGCGCGAGTTCGTGGACAAGCTGAGACACCGTGCTGAGCTCTATGACGCGCTGTCGAGTTCAGATCATAACTACTGGTCCGCCGCATCTCCTGAGACTCGCGACCACCTTGTCGCGCTGTCGCTGTTCAAAGTCGTGCAGTGTCGCCCAGTATTGCTCGCAGCAATGGAAACATCTGATCCTGAGTTCGTTGGCAGAGTGGTCCATCTGCTTCTGGTGGTCTCATTCAGGTACACTGTGATCTCGCAGCTAGGCACAGGAAACCTTGAGCGGATCTACACAGATTGCGCCCTCGCGATAAGAAGCGGAAAGGCGAAGCGCATTCACGACGTCTTCAGCGTACTCAAGCCCGCCTATGTCGATGATGCCCGTTTCGTGGCCGACTTCGCGGCCAGGCATTTCACGAACGCGCAAATCGCACGGTACATCCTTGCGCAGATCAACGACGATCTCGAGTCAGACCCAGAGCGTCGAGTAGCTGAGCCATCCGGGCGTGTTACCCTTGAGCACATCCTTCCGAAGAAACCAGGTGACGAATGGGCGCTCCTGCTGGACAAACAGCCAGATGCGGTGGGATACGTTGACCTGATCGGGAATCTCACCCTCCTCGAGAAGGGCAAGAACAGAGGATTGGGCAACGCGGCCTTCGCGGAGAAGAGGAACCACGGATACGCCTCATCTAGCCTAGTTCTGAATCGAGCTCTCGCGGAAATCGATGACTGGACAATCAACCAGATTGAGAAACGGAGCAAAGAGCTTGCCAAGGTGGCTCAACGTGTGTGGCGTTACCATTATTGACGTCATCTGAGCGGATCGAGGGCTCGAGTCCGGGCCAGATGCTGTATTGTTTGTCAAGCCACCTCCTCAGCAGGCGCCCTGAACGGCTCGCCGGTTCGGTAGATGGCGTGGGCGAGAAGCGGGAGCTTCCTTTCCACAGCGATGCGCGCCACCCTTGGATCTCGCCCCAATGCCAGCCGGCGGTGACGTCGACTGCGAGCGGAACGCGGAAGTCGGCGACCCGTTCCATGATCTCCTTCACCTGCTGGGCTGCCCGGTCGGCGGCCCGCTCGTCGGCTTCGAACACGAGCTCGCCGCGGATCGGGAAGATCGTCTCCACGGGGAGCCCGCCGATCGCCGCTCATCGCCGGAGTCTCCGGCTTAGCGTCGCGCAGTGAACGCCGAGGGTAGTCCGCGATCTCCAGGGTCACGGCAAGTGAGTGGCCACCAAGCGCACCAGACTGGCGCACAGAAGGTAGAATCGACCTGAAGAACATGTGGAGCGCGGCCTAGGAGTTACGGCGTCAGGCGGCAGCTCCCGATGGGAGGGATTGCCGAGTGGTTCTGGATTGCAGACATGACGGTGCGTGCGGGCTCTACTGCGGTGCCTGCGACGTTCTGCGAGCGAACGACACGGGTTCGGTCGAGGCACTCGCGAAGCAATGGGGCATGGACCCCGATGATCTGATCTGCCGGGGCTGCCAGACAGATACGATAGCTGTCTTCTGCCGCGACTGCATCTTCCGGGACTGCACTCGTTCCAGAGGCATCGCTCACTGCTCCGAGTGCGACGAGTTCCCGTGCGATGCCCTTGTGCGTTTTCGGAACGATGCGGCACCGCATCACTCAGCGGTTCTCCATAACTCTGAGCAAATGCGAGAAGTGGGCGTTGAGCGGTGGCTGGAGGATCAGCGAGTGAGATGGTCTTGTCCGAGCTGTCACGCTTCGTTCTGCTGGGAAGACACTACGTGCGCGGGATGCGGATCCATGTTGCGGGACTCCCGGGCGGAAGAGGCGGAATTGGACGCCGCCGGCTAGCGTGCGTGGACGCAAGAGGGATCGCCCTCTGCTTGTCGTATCGAAAACGTGGGACCTGGTCCCAGAAGAACCCAATCGGGGACAATCCCCATCAGCGGCCCCCCACACTCCCCCCGTAGAGGTAGAGGCGTGTTCGTGAGAGCCCTCTCCCCATCGGGAAGAGGGGCAACAAGCTCCGCCCCGCTCGCGCCGGCCGCGCTTCCCCTATACCTCGTGGGATCCACAGCCGTCGGGCATGAAGCCCGACGCTACGCCCCACCCTCCCCTCGGGTGGAGGCGGGGAAGCTAGATCTCGCCCCAGTTGCGGCCGATCTTCACGTCCGCCTTAAGCCGGACGGTGAGGTCGCCGACCCCCTCCATAATCTGCCGCACGACCCCGCTCGTCTGATCGGCCTTCCCTGCCTCCACCTCGAACACAAGCTCGTCGTGGATCTGGAGGATCATCTCCGCCGGAAGCTCGCCCGCCCGCCACGCCGCGTGCAACCGGAGCATGGAGAGCTTGATAAGGTCGGCCGCCGAGCCCTGGATCGGGGTGTTGATCGCGTTCCGCTCTTCGTACCCGCCCGCACCGGCCAGCGGTAGCCGCTCCGCCGCCAGGCTGACCGGTCGCCGCCGACCGAGGAGGGT
>JAGUVP010000247.1 GCA_020062805.1 Candidatus Bipolaricaulis sp. | reverse complement strand
TGCAGCGCTCGAGGCTCACCTTGCCGGCGAGCTCGCGAAGGATGGCCGACGAGGGCACGACCCGACCTCTCCTCGCGGCTGCGTGAAAGGCCACCTTTGGTCGGGATGGCTTTGGTTCCCCGCTTCGCCATAACCCCTGCTTCTCCAGCCAGCGCCGCAGCTGCCCCATGCCGCCCGCCCAACCGAGCGCCGAGGCGACGTGGGGTGAGTCGCTCCAAATCCAGGCCTCCAGCTCGGGCTCGATAACGAGACACCGCGCGCGGTCGCCCCATGCGGGGCGCAGCTTGCTCTCCACCCCGTTTGACAGACTCAGACCGTCGGGGTGTGGCGCCCCTTGCCATTCCTGGTCGAACATCAAGAGAGCGTGGCCAGCGGACCTTGCGAAGGGACGAAGGATCTCGTGGCCCGTGTGGTAACAGCCTGGATCCTGCTGCGGGTGCCGGATCAGGCGTGGCCTGACCGGGCGAATGCCGAGGGCTTGGTGCCTCCCGAGCAGCCCGAGCAACGCCTGCTCCATCATGCCATCCGCCACCAAGACCACCAGATCCCACGTCAACCCAACACTCCCGAGGCGAAGAGCGTGCCCAAGTCGAGGGCGCCCTGCCACTCCCGGAGATACGGGTGATGGTCGCCGCGGACGATGTCCGTCGCCCCCGCGGGGTCCTTCGCGAAGCAGAGGAGGTCTTTGGGCTGCGCCAGGCGGAGCACCACCGGCGAATGGGACGCGCACAGCACCTGGGCGCCGTAGACCGAAGACAGGGACTGGAAGACCGTCTCCATGGCGCGCGGGTGGATCCCGTTCTCGGGCTCTTCGATTAGATAGATCCCCTCAGCGTCCGGTAGGTAGGCGATGAGCGTGAGCGCGAGCAGGCGCAGGGTGCCGTCGGAAACCACCCATGACGGCGCCTTGAGCCCGTTGTCGTGCTCGAGTACCAGGTAGCGCGTGCGATCCTCGCGGCGCTCCACGGTGCTTATCGTCTTCAGATCCGCCAGGGCGGTGCGGAGGTGCTCGACCCAGCGCCGGAACTGTTTGGGCGACGAGGTCTTCAACGCCTGGATCACCCACGGCAGGTTGGAGCCGTCGGGCAGGTAGCTCCTCGACGTGCCAGGCGGGCTCGGGCGTCGCATCGCCTCGGCGTTGAGGACCACACGCTGGACACCCTCCATGAGGAGGCGCTTGACCCACGTAGCGACGGGGAACCGGGTCTCGTCCTCGGGGAGGTTCGCCAGAGCCGCCTTTGTCGGCCCCAGTCTGAATGGGTTGTTCCAACCCGAGGTCTCGGCCTGGAAGTAGTCGTTCCCTGACTCGGCGATCCGGTTCACCACCTTCCGCCACCCTGACGGAGTCTTCCCTCTTGGTGGCCGCACGATGGAACGACGGGGTTGGCGAAGGTCCGGGAACAGGCTGCGCTGCACTTCCTCTTCCCTCTCCTGTGCGGGTGCCAGCCAAAGGGTCTCGGCCGAGAGCCCGACCTCCGTGCCGTCCCGACCCACGCTCACCGCTACCTCGTACCGCGCACGGCGGTACTTGCCGCTGGGGAGCACCTTCGCTCGCTCTTCAGGCACTTCCAGCTCGACCGCCAGCTCGAAACGATCGCCCTCGCGCATCCAGCAAAGGTGCGAGGGGTCGGCAGCGCGGGGCGGCACCCGCGCTGCCGCATCACCCAGGATGGCCTTGCGGGGACCGATGCGGAGAACGTCGCCCAGGAATGCGACTACGTCGAGGAAGGTGGACTTGCCGGATCCGTTGGGGCCCACCAGGACCTGAAACGGGGTGAGTTCCTGGTCAACGTCTCTCAGGGATCTGAAGCCTAGGGCCTCGATGCGCGTAATCAACGGCAAGGTCCTTTCCGGTCGTCGCTGCCTCCTGGGGACGGAGGTTGGCGACCGCTCGCGACCCTACCAAAATCCGCCCGGCCGGGGGCGAACAGCGAACCCTGCGCGCCTGAGCCGCCATATTGAGTCGCCGCCTCAGCAACGACGGGAAGCGGTTCGCCTCCGGCTGGGTTGCCTTCGGCCTGCACCTCTTGCTTCAGCGGCTGAACCCCGGCCTCGCCCTGCAAGGCTGCCCGGACTACTTCCATGGTGTCCCTCACTTCGTGACCTTTTTCAGGAGCCTTCGGCCGAAGAGTGCGCCCATCTGTTCGACCGCCTTGTCGTAGGCGGACCCCAGATCAGACCACTGCCTCTCGCGTGACCTCTCAGAGAGTTCACCACGCTGGAAGCCGGGCTGGCTGTGGTCCACGAGCACCTGCTGCCCCGCAAGCTCCAACCTGTTGCAGAGCACCTTGAACGTGCCGAACTGGTCAGGATCGAGGAAGGGTTGAGCTGCGCGCAGTGCACGAAGGCATTTGCCCGGGAACGGCGCGAGGGCCTCCGACCAACGGGCGTCGTACTTGCCCGCCTCCCACACGCTGTGCTTCTCGACAACCGCATCATGCCACTCAGCAAGCATCGCCCAAAAGTTGCTCAACGCATCGAGCTTCCGCGAGAGGAAGTGATCCCCAAGCCACTGTTCGCGCTCCAGACGCCGGGCCGATCGTTGCCGCAGCCACTCGACACCTTGTCCGAGCAAAACGCCAACGATCGCGGTGATCGCAGGGAACACGATCGTGAAGAGGTCCGGTCGCGACGTGAGGAACTCGTGGAGCTTCAGGCTGTCACTCGGGGAGATAGACGCCATTCATGGACTCCGCTCACTGCCCCGTTGCCCACTCCTCGATCGGAAACGGGATGAAGTGCTGTTGTACGGGGTGGCTCTCGCGAAGCAGCCTTGCCGATTCTTCCGAGAGGTTGATGTGGCAGACGCGCCGAAGGTTCGGAGGTTGCCGTCGATCGCGCCTGTTCACCCATCCTTCCACTTCTGCCGTGTACCGCCCCGCCCGCCAGTTCGGGCGCTGCCCGGCCTCGAAGTCGATTGCCTCCGACTCGATGAACTCAAGGTGCGAGTCCCGCCCTCCGACGGCCAGCGGGTACACGTCCGCGATCTTCCGCACCGCTTCACCACCCTCGATGTACTCGTAGAACAGGTGCCAGCGGAATCGTGCCGCGAAGTTCTGCGGGCCACGTACGAGGACTTCGAGGTGATGGACCGTGCCCATCTTGACGGCCGAGTTCACGAAGTTACAGCGCAAGTGCAGCTTCCTGCCAACGTCTCCGGGGTTCAGGACGATCCCGACGTGATCCCCGAGGTAGAGCCTGATCGCAGCGCGCTGGAAGAAGGAGATGTAGGCGGTGTAGATGGCGTTCGCAAGAGCGACGACAGCAACGCCGATCTCGAACGGGCTCATCTTGCCGAAGAATCCCATCACATTCGGCCACGCTCGGCGTGCAGTGGGATGTGCCACCTCATCGTGCCGCCTTATCCCCTTTCCAGGAAGTCCATCAGCTCGTCATTCCAGCGCCGGATTTCGCTCAGACGCTCGGGCCACCAAGCCGGAGCGCGGGTGTCGAGGTCGTCGAGCATTTCCTCGAACGAGAGCACGGCATCGAACCCGTAGTAGCTCATG
>JAGUVP010000299.1 GCA_020062805.1 Candidatus Bipolaricaulis sp. | reverse complement strand
GAAGTTGAACTTCGCGTCCGCGAGTTTCACCCCGAACAGGAACCCGTAGTCCGAGAGGTTGGCGAGAAGCGCGCCCACGGCTTGGGGTGCCGAGCCGCCGTAGTAACTCGGGTCGAGCTCGATCACCCGATCGTACATGATGCGCATCTTGTTGCGGTGAGGGATCGCCGAGAACGGGTTCATCCGCCCGAGGATGAGCCCCAAGCTGTGGGCCGTCCAGAGGATGGTCTCCGGCTCCGTGGCCCGAGCCAGCAACGCGTGCAGCCCGTCATCGGACAGGCTGAGACCCTCGTCGAAGCCGGACAGGCCGAGGGAGCGGAACCCGTAGTCGGCGGCAGTGCGCAGCACAACTTCCTTCTCTTTCTCTGGTACGAACGTGGATCGCTCGTACCAGAGCTGGGCCAGCTGCGCGAGAACGGCCACGTTTCCCGGCTCCGTGGAGAGTAGAACCTCGTAGATCGCGATCAGCCGCTCCAGGTTCTGTGGCTCGTACCGCACGGGGAACAGGGTCTCCGCCTCTGCGGCGAGGTCGGCCGCCGGCTGTGCCCATCCCGCCCACGCCATCGCCACGATGACCGATAACACGAGAACTCTCCGCGTCATAAGGGCCAAGCGTAGCCGTCCCATCGGGCGCGGGGGATCGGGGATTTGGCTAGAATGAGTTTCATCATGAAGGCCGTCGTGTTGTGCGGAGGCGAGGGAACGCGGCTCCGACCGTTCACGTACACCCAGGCCAAGCACCTCCTCCCCGTGGCGGGAAGGCCGGTGGTCGAGCACGCCCTGAAGGCGGTGCGGGAGGCGGGAATCCGCGACGTGGCGATCGTGGTCAGCCCGAGCGTGGAGGCCCAGTTCCGGGAGCGGTTCGGCGACGGGAGCCGGATCGGGCTCCGGGTGGCGTACGTCGTCCAGCCCGAGGCGAAAGGCCTCGCCCACGCCGTCCTCTGTGCGGAGGAGTTCGTGGGGGACGAGGCGTTCCTCGTCTACCTCGGCGACAACCTCCTCCAGGGCGGGGTGTCGGGCGTGGTGGACCTGTTCCGCTCCCAAGGGCCGGCGGCGGTGGTCACCCTGCGCCAGGTCGAGGATCCCCGTCGGTTCGGGGTGGCGGTGATCGAGAACGGGCAGCTTGTGCGCCTCGTGGAGAAGCCGAAGGACCCGCCGAGCGACCTCGCCATCGTCGGCGCGTACGTGTTCACCCCGCTCCTGTTCCAGTCAGCGCGGGAGGTCAAGCCCTCGTTCCGCGGGGAACTGGAACTCACCGACTGCCTGCAGTGGCTCGTAGACCGCGGGCACCGCGTGCTGCCGTACCGGGTCGAGGGGTGGTGGCAGGATGTGGGGCGGCCGGCGGATCTTCTCGTGGCGAACCGCCTCCTCCTGGGGCAGGTCGAACGCCGTGTCGAGGGCGAGGTCGACCGGGCTTCGACGATCGAAGGGCCGGTGGTTGTCGAGCGCGGGGCGCGGGTTCTGGGGAGCCGGCTCATCGGGCCCGCAGTCATCGGCGAGGAAGCGGTGATCGAGCGCTCCACCGTCGGCCCGAACGCAGCAGTCGGGCCGCGGGCCGAGGTCCGCGACGCCGAGGTCACCGACAGCATCCTCATGGACGGAGCACGGGTGGAAGACGTGGCCGTTCAGGAGTCGGTCATCGGCCGGGAAGCGGCCGTGCGAGGCGATCCATCGTGCGCGGCGCTCTTCCTCGGTGACCAAGGGTGGGCTACCATCAGGTCGGCAGAACGCGCAAGTCCATGAGGAGGTATCCGAGATGAAGCGCTTCCGGTTCTCCGTGGTCGTCGAGCATGACGCGGACGGGTATGTGGCGATGTGCCCCGAGCTGCAGGGGTGTTACACCCAAGGGGAGACCTACGAGGAGACCCTGGCACACATCCGGGAGGCCATCCTTCTTCACGTTGAAGACAGGCTGGCGTGCGGCGAGGAGATACCCACCGCTGAGTCGGTCAGCCTGACCTCGGTGGAAGTGGCGGTGTGAGCCGTAGGACACCGCGCTGGAAGGCAGCCGAGGTCATCGCGGTGCTGGAGCGTGCGGGGTTTGAGTTCGTCCGACAGAGGGGCGCCATCGGATCTACCGAAACGCACAGGGGAAGCGTGTCACTGTGCCTGTTCATGGATCGCGGACCCTCCATCCCAAGCTTGTGAGAAGCATCCTTCGGGATGCCAGACTGACGGCGGACGTTGCCGAGGAGGAAGGATGATCCTGGTCACAGGCGGTGCGGGGTACATCGGAAGTCACACGATCAAAGAACTCTTGCGCGACGGGCGCGAGGTGGTGGCGCTGGACAACCTGTCGGTTGGGCATCGCGAGCTCGTCCTGTGCCGGGAGTTCGTGCAGGCAGACCTCTCCGATGTCGACGTGCTCCAGCGCACGTTCCGGCGCTACCCCATCCAGGCGGTGATCCACTTCGCCGCCCATACCTCGGTTCCGGAGTCGGTGGAGAACCCCGCGAAGTACTACTACAACAACGTCGGGTGCGGGCTGACGCTCCTCGATGCCATGGTTGAGGCCGGCGTGAAGACGATCGTGTTCTCCTCCAGCGCCGCCGTGTACGGAGATCCTGTGCGGGTGCCGATTCCCGAGGACCACCCCAAAGAGCCGAAGAACCCCTACGGACGGACGAAGCTCATCTTCGAGGGCGTGCTTCACGACTACGGCGTTGCCCACGGGCTGCGCCACGTCTCCTTGCGCTACTTCAACGCCGCCGGTGCCGATCCGGAGGGAGAGACCGGCGAGTGCCACGATCCCGAGACCCATCTCATCCCGATCGTGCTCGAAGCCGCGATCGGGAAGCGGTCCCAGGTGCAGATCTTCGGTACCGACTACGACACGCCGGACGGAACCGCGGTCCGGGACTACATCCACGTCACCGATCTCGCCCGGGCCCACGTCCTCGCCCTGCGGGCGCTGGAGGAG